>JAUIGT010000004.1 GCA_030432615.1 Verrucomicrobiia bacterium | reverse complement strand
ACGCTGCGGGCGCGCTTCGGTTCGCTGGAGGAGTTGTCGCGACTCCTCGAATCGATGGAAACCGGCTCGCTGCCGCTGGTGGGGCCCAACTATTTCGTCAGCGTCCCCCGGACCGCCCCGCCGACGCCGGAAGAAGCGGGCGGGACCGGCACTGCGCCCTTCAACGAGTTTCTCCACAAGTCGCTCGGCATTCCCGACGGCACCGACCGCTCGAACTGGGGCGACGGCGTCATCGTGGCGGTGATCGACTCCGGCATCACCGACCATCCCACCTTTCGCGACGGACAGGTGACCCGCATCGATCTCGTCGGCGAGGACGTGCCCATGACCGGCCACGGCACCGCGATGGGTTCGCTGATCGCCGGCAACGCCGCCAACGCCCAGGGCATCGCGCCGGGCGCCCGGCTGCTCGACATCCGGATCGCGGGCGAGGACGGGCTCAGCGACAGCTACCTGCTCGCCCAGGGAGTCCACACCGCGGTCGAGCGCGGCGCCGACATTCTCAACATCAGCCTCGGTTCCTACGGCGACTCGCCCGCGGTCGCCCGGGCCATCGACGAGGCCCTGAAAAAGGGCGCCCTGGTGGTCGCGCCGGTGGGGAACGAGGGGGTGGAACTGAAAGCCTGGCCGGCGGCCTACCCGGGCGTGATCTCGGTGAGCGGAGTCGATGCCCGGAATCAACTCGCCTATTTCTCGAACACCGGCCGACCGACCCTGGCGGCGCCGGCGGTCGGCATCATTTCCGCCTACTACGCGGAAAGCCAACCGGTCATCGGCCGGGGCAACGGCACCTCCCAGGCGGCCGCGCTGGTCAGCGGAGCCCTGGCCTATCTCCAGGCCCGCGGGCTCGATCCCCGACGCGCCCTCACCAGCAACGCGCGTCCCGTGCAGGGCGGCCAATCCGATTTCGGCGCCGGCGTGCTCCATCTTCCGGGCACGATCACCCGCTGAATCGGTTTTGCACTTCGGGGTCGCAACGGGTATCGGTCAGGAGACACCCACCGATGAAACGATCCTCTTTCCTTCCCTGTTTCCTTCTCGCGACCACGCTCGCGGCACTCTCCCCAGCGGTCTTCGCCGAGCAGTTCGTGCTTTTCGACCGCACCTTCGATTTCACCCTCGAGGAAGCCAAGGCCACGAAGTCGCACCTCTTCGTCAAGGCGGAGGATTTCGGCAAAGATTGCCCGAAGGACTGGACCGCTCCCGTCGACTACCGCAACGGCACCGTCCATGTCCGCCTCGAGGTGTTGGAGAAACCCGCCGGCGAGGCCCCGACCACCTGGAGCCTCTGCTATATCCCCAACAAAGGACAGAAGAACGGCTACGGATGCACCAACACGCCCGTCTACACCAAGCCGGGCGTCTACCAGAAAGACGTCAAGATGACGGAATTCTGGAACAACGACTCCATCATCTGGACGGAGGGCATCAAGCAGATGGCGCTCGTGATCAAGGACGACAGTGGCGGCAAGGGGCACGCCCACCTGCGTCCCGATCCCGAGAAATTCTTCCCCACCCGCGTCCGCGTCACCATGGTCCAGGTCTCGAAGGGGGCGACCTACGATCCCTCGCTGGTGTCGGCCGAGGCCAAGGAAGAGAAGCGCGATCGACCCACGCCGCCGACCCGGCCCTTCGATGCGCCCGGCGCGCCTGAGTTCGTCCGGCTCGACGGGAAACCCGGGGTGAATCCGCCCGTCGATGCCGACGGCAATTTCGTGATCGGACCGGAATACGTCGCGGCTCCGGAAACCAAGGCGATCGAGGGCGTGCCCCAGGGAACGGTGAAACAGTTCGTTGTCCGCTCCAAGGATACCGAGCGATTCAATCCCGGCATCGCGAGGGATGTCTTCGGCATTCCGGATCCGGACAATCCCAAGACCCTGATCGTCGATACTCACCTGATCGACTACGAGCGCGCCGTGACCGTCTACATCCCGGCCCAGTATCAGCCCGGCACGGAAGCGCCCTTCATGGTCACTCACGACGGACCGAAACCGGGCAAGTCGGACAAGAACCTGACGCAGATCCTGGACAATCTCATCGCCGAAAAGCGCATCCCCCCCATCGTCGTGGTCATGATCGCCAACGGAGGCGGCGACGCCCAGGGTCACGAGCGCGGGCGCGAGTACGACACCATGTCCGGTCTGTTCGCGGAGTACATCGAGCATGAGATCCTGCCGCGGGTGGAGGAACACTGCGGCGTGAAGCTGACGAAGGATCCCGACGGCCGCGCCACCATGGGAAGCAGCTCGGGGGGATCCGCCGCACTCATCATGGCGTGGTTTCATCCCGAGTGGTATCACCGCGTGCTGACGACTTCCGGCACCTTCGTGAACCAGCAATGGCCTTTCGATCCCGCGTATCCCGATGGCGCCTGGGGATTTCACGAGACCCTGATTCCCCGGAGCGATCCCAAGCCGCTCCGGATCTTCATGGCCGTCGGCGACCGGGACAACTACAATCCCAACATCATGCGCGACGGCATGCACGACTGGGTCGAAGCCAATCACCGGATGGCCAAGGTGCTGAAGGAAAAGGGCTACCACTACCAGTATCTCTACTGCCTCGACAACGGCCATGGAATCCGCGACGCCAAGCCGCAGATCCTGCCGCACGCGCTGGAATGGGTCTGGCAGGGATACCCTGTGGAATGAGGGACCCGACCCTGTTGAGTCGGGTTCACCTGGCCACTTCAGTCTGGTCTTTTGGCCCCGATCGAGAGACAATCACTCCATGAAATCGATCCTGACCGCCGGCGACGCGAGACTCTTCGGACGTCGCGAGATCCTGCGTGCCCTCGGCGCGTCCGCCACCTCCCTCGCCGCATTTCCCGGTTTCCGGGCGCGGGCCGCGGACACCGATTCGCTGCCGATGCAGTTCTACAAGAGCCTGACCGAGGAACAGCGGGCCAGGATCTGCCTGCCGGTCGATGATCCCAAGCGCCAGTTCGTCAGCAACTGGTGGTACATCTGTCCCGAGGAGCGCCTGCACACTTTCTACACCGACGAGCAGCGGGACCTGGTCCAGCAGATCTTCGATTCCCTGCATCATCCGGACTACCGCGAGAAGATGAACTGGCAGGTAGAGAAGGATCTCATGGGCAAGATCAAGAACACGCCCTCGGTCGGCTTCTTCGGCACGCCCGACGATCCGGACTTCGAATTTCTCTACACCGGCCACCACGTGACCCGGCGCTGCAACGCCCACACCGACGAGGGGCTCGGCTTCGGCGGAGCGCCGATCTTCTACGGGAACTTCGCCAAGGGATTCCACGAATCGAAGGACCACGAGGGCAACCCGTTCTGGTACCAGGGCCTCGCCTTCACCGAGTTCGTCCATTCGCTGGACGGAAAGCAGCAGGAAAAAATCCTCGTCGGCCGTGAGCCGCGCAGGGAACGACCCGCGGAAGTCATCGCCAAGCGCAAGACCGACCTGCCCGGCCTCTGCGGCGCGGATCTGAGTCCGGATCAGCAGGCGAAATTCCTCGAGACCATGCGGCTGATGCTGGCGTGTTTCCGGGCCGACGACGTCGCCGCGACGATGAAATCGATCGAGGACAGGAAGCTCGTGGAGCGCCTTTTCATCTCCTGCTACGGCGGTCCCTACGACATCGGCAACGACCGCGTCTGGGACACCTGGCAGATCGAGGGACCGGAGATGGTCTGGTATTTCCGCGGCGTTCCGCACATCCACGGCTACTTCCACCTCGCCGCCGCCTGAGGAGGAATTCGAACCCTCGGCGCGCGTTCGATCGACTCAGCGCGCGGCCGCCAGGGAATCGAGATCGGCGGGCAGCAGGACGGTGTCGATGACGTGGATGGTCCCGTCGGTGCACTCGATGTCCGCGTCGATGAGGACGGCATCGTCCACGCGCACGCGTCCCTCGGAAAAGGAAATCGCCAGCGGGGCGCCCCGGACCGGCTCGACCTCACCCGCGCCGAGGGCGCTGGCCAGGGAGGTGTCGCCCGCGCTCACGTGACGGGAGAGAACGGCGACCAGTTGCTCCTTGTTCTCCGGCTCGAGCAGCCTGGCGAGCGTCTCCTCCGGCAGCTTGGCAAAGGCCTCGTCGGTGGGCGCGAAAACCGTCAAGGGATCGTCCCACTGGAAGAAGGGCGTGAGTCCGGCGGCATCGAGCGCGGCTTTCAGCGTGGTGAAACGACCGTCCGCGACGGCGGTATCGATCAGGTTCCGCGGCCCCTCCGGAGCCGCTTTGACAGTTTCGGCCGACGACCCGCTGGAGCGCCCGCTGTAATTTCCCTGGCCCTTGCCATAGGTGCGGATCCACTCGATCTCCAGTTCGAAGGGACCGGGCTTCTTGTCGGCCAGGAGGATGCCGATGCGCTGGATCCGCGAGGGATCGAGCTCCTTGTCGGGCAGGTCACGACCGCGGAAACCTCCCTTGAATGCGGAGAACGGAATCTTCACCTCCCGCCACTTTCCCTTGGTGGTCTTGAATTCTCCGGCAAAGGAAACGGGCCAGTCGCGGAAACGCGCGTCGGACTCGAGGCGGGCCTCGTAGGTGCGGCCGTCACCCTTGACGCGCAGGAGCAGGCCGAGGTCGTTGTGGAGGTCGAGATCGACCGACCCGCTGCGCACCGTCGAGAATCCCCCGTTGTTCTCCAGGGAAAGCGTTCCCGTGAAACGCATCGTGCCGTCCCCGGTGAACGCGAGCTTGCCTTCCGACAAGCCGCCCATGACGCCGTCGTTGACGATCTGCCAGCCGAAGGCGTCGTTTTCCTTTTCCGTGAATTCGGTCACCGATTGTCCTCGCCATGATCCCGGCTTGGGCTCGGCGGTGGCGACGGCGGTCGTGAGGAGGGCGAAGGCCAGCGTGGCGCTTCCGAGGAGGGAGCCGGGAAAGGGGTTCATACCCGAGGCTACGGCCGAATCCGGAAAGAAGATTCAACCGGCCCTCGTTACTTCTCCTCCAAGGCGGCGCGACGCAGCGACTCGACATGGTAGTCGAACCAGATCGGCTCGAGGCGTTCGATCATGAGCGTCCGCTGGTGGCCGAGATCCTCGAGTTCCAGGTAGGTGTGATCGACATCGTGGGCGACGAGGTGCTGGTGAAAATTCCGGATGGTCGGCAGGTGCCCGCCGTCCCTGGTCCCGCAGGCGATCTGGATGCGGAGCCGGCCGCGGATTTTCTCGAGGTTCTTCTCCAGCAGGAGGAAAGCGTCGTTGGCCTCGTAGTTGGCGCGATCGGGCCCGAGGTAGCCGCCGATGACCTCGTGCCAGTCGTCGGCCTCGTCGAAATTCTGCAGGGTGGCGGGAACGTTGCCGGCCTGGCAGAAGAGGGAGCAGAACAGGTCCGGGTATTTCATCGCCAGGCGCAGCGAGCCGCGCCCGCCCATGGAAAAGCCCTCGATGCAACGCCCCGCGCGCGAGGCGATGGTGCGGAAGCTCGCGTCGATGTGCGGGATGAACTCGGTGATGAACATCGTCTCGATCGGAAACTTCCCATCCCACGAGTCCTTGTAGAAGGTGCTGGTGCCCCCGTTGGGCAGGGCCATGATCATGGGCGGCCACTTGCCGGCGAGGATGCCCTCGTGGAGAACGGCGATGTCCTCGAAGCTGTGAAACTCGTTCCCGCCATTGCCGTGCAGGTTGTAGATGACCGGGTAGCGGGTGTCGGTGTTCTCCTCGTAGCCCGGCGGAAGGTAGAGGCAGTAGCCGACCTCGATCCCGCCGGCGGCTGCGGAGGTGAAGGTGCGGTGGGTGGTGTTGGGCGGCAGTTCCTTGTTGGCGGGCAGTTCGTTGACCCAGGTGATGCCGGCGGGCCGCGATTTTCGGTCCGGTTTCTTTTTCGGCGTGCCGGCTTCCTGGCCGAATCCGGAGAGCGGCAGGACCAGGAGAAGGCCGGCCAGGGCGATGACAGGGTTCGTCGATTTCATGGCTGCCAATGTAGCCGGGGGCCCGCGCATCGGGCGAATCTTTCCCGTGGGTGGGGAATGGCTTTTTTCCGTCGTTCTCCAGCCTTCTCTCCCGGGGCGATTACGGGTAGTATCGGGGGAATCGGGACCTTTTCTTGAATCCACTTTCGAACGACTCATGAGCGAACCCCTGGACCGTCGTACTTTCGGCCGCCGCACCACCGCCGGTTTCGGCGGCCTGCTAGGCGGGGCGCTGCTCGGTGGCGGAGAGCTGGGACTCCCGGGCCAGGAAACCGGCGGGGAACGAGCGGACCGCGACCCCGGGGAGAGGCGGCTGGTCCGACTCGGCCTCAACGCGCTGGCCCGGGCCCACGAGATGAACTATTTCGCCGACGGCCATCGCGGCGCCAGCCTGGTGTCGGCCCACCTGATGTGCGCGGAAAATGATTTCGACGAAGCGACCGTCGCCCGGATCGAGGAGTTGTTCGACCTCAACTGGGCCTCCAAGCCACTCTGTCGGCCCTTTCCGGAGGAGGATCCCGACCCTTCGCAGATCGGGAAGATCGGCGCGGCCCTCGCCGAGGGGGGCGAGGTGCTCCGGCAGGTGGGGCACAACGCCATCTTCGCGATGCTGGCGATCAAGGGATTTCGCCTCGTGCCCGAGGCGGCCACGCCCCGGCGTATCGAGGGTGTGTGCCGGTTGATCCGGTCGATGACACCGTGGCGCGACGTGGAGCCGGATCCGGAGGTCGATCCGCCGCCCTTCGACGACACGGCGGCCGCTTCGGAATTCATCCTGCGCGAGGCGAGCGACTCCATCGATCGCTTCGTCGGTTTCGGCCAGGGCTTCGCGGGTCACATGTTGACCTTCGGCCAGGCACTCGTGGAACTGGCCGAGATGGGTGACCTCGAATGGGCGGAGAGTTGTCGCACGGCCTTCCGAAAATACGTGACCGTCACCCGCCAGGGACCTGGGGCCGATGACCGGCGCATTCCCGATCACAAGCCCAGCGAGTTGCGGCCCGACGACGCCGATTACTGGGAGAAACGCGGCGACCACGCCGTCGGAATCGGCCACGTCTTCAAGTATCCCTACAGCTACTACGACCTTTGGAACCGGGTCGACAACGACGTCCTGAAACGCGAGTGGGAGGCCAAGGCCTATCACCTTTTCTGAACCGGGGGGACGAGGCTCATCCCGATTTCACTCCTCCAGTGGTTTCAGCTGGATGTTGCGAAACCAGACCGGCTGGCCCTCGGCCTGGAGGGCGATGAAGCCGTAGCTCAGCCCGATCGGCGCCCCGGCCGCGAGGAGGGCCTCGGCCGATTCCACCCGACCCTCGGGGTCGAGCTGGGGATGCTGGTAGCGCAGCACCTCCTCGCCGTTGACCCGGTGGATCACTTCCTCGTTGCCGCGGACCTCGATCTCGATCGCCACCCATTCCTCGGCCGGGAAGGTTGGCGCCGAGGATTCCACGATGTGCCGGGTGACCAGTTCGCCGTCCATCTCCAGGTTGGTTCCCGGCGTGCAGACGTTGCCGGTGGAACGCGGGCCCTTGCCCTCGTCAGCGAGGAACTGGAACTCGAGGCTGACGGGAAAGGCCTGGTCCAGCGCCATGCTCTGGGGCGACTGCGAATGGATCATGATGCCGCTGTTGAGATTCACGTAATGCGGCGCGTCCTCCATCATCTTGCCGACGAACCGGTACTCGAGCCGGAAGCGATAGTGGGAATAGGGAAGGTTCGAGTAGAGGTGCCCGTAGCGGCCGTCGAACTTCTCGTAGGCATCGTAGGAAACCTTGAGGATGCCATCCTCGACGCGGAAGGTATCGAGGGCGTTCTCCCCGCAGGGATAGCCGGTGATCTTTGGCGTCCAGCCTCCCAGGTCCCTGCCGTTGAAGAGGGTGATCCAGCCATCCTCTTCTTCCGTGCCCCCGGATTTCTCGTCGCCCCACGCGGTCGCGACAAAGGCGAGGGGCAGGGAAAGCGCGAGGAAAGCGAAGGCGAGTTTCCGGGGGACGTTCATCGCCGGAATTCACTCATGTTTCCGGCGGCGGATCAACTCGCGGCTTCCTCGGTTTCCGCCGTGGAAACGCCGCTTGTCGTCGCGAGTGGCAAGCGGCAGGATGAGAAACGTGATTTCGATTTTGAAGTTTTTCCGACACTTTCCTCTTCCCTCCCTCGCGGTGGGGATGCTGATCCTTTTCATCTCACCAATAATGCAGGCCAGCGAGCCCGCGCAGAAGCCGCTCATGGCCTACGTGGGCACCTACACCTCGCCGCTGAAGAACATGCTCGAGACCCAGGTGGACCTGCCGCCGGGAAACGGGCGCGGCATTCACCTCTTCCACGTCGATCGCGAGACCGGCGCCCTGACGCCGGCGGGGATTCACGAGATGGGGACCAGCCCCAGCGCCCTCGTGCTCAATGCCGATCGGACGCGCCTCTACTCGGCGAACGAAACCGAGCGCCTCGGCGACGACGAGGCCGGCTCGGTCAGCGCCTTCGCCGTCGATCCCGAGGACGGTCACCTGACGCTGCTCAACTCCGTCAATTCCGGCGGCAAGGGCCCCGCCCACCTCAGCATTCATCCCTCCGGCCGCTTCGTCCTGGTGGCGAACTACTTCGGCGGCTCGGTCGCGGTGCTCCCGATCGAGGACGACGGCAGTCTCGGTGAAGCCACCGACGTCAAACAGGACGAGGGCCACGTCGGTCCGACCACGGCCACCAACGCGCCACCCGGCAGCTTCGCCTTCAGCGGCCACGACCAGGTCCACGCCCACATGATCGAGGCCGATCCCACCGGGCGTTTCGTGCTCCATGTCGATCTCGGCCAGGACCGCATCTACAGCTGGAAATTCGACGCCGACAACGGTCGCCTGCTGGCCAACGATCCGCCCTTCGTCTCCCTGCCGCCGGGTGACGGCCCCCGCCATTTCGCCTTCCACCCCAACGAACGCTGGCTCTATTCCCTCCAGGAAGAAGGCTCGACGGTGGTACTCTTCGACTGGAACGGCGAAACGGGACGCCTCGAGGCCCGCCAGACCATCTCCAGCCTGCCTCCCGGGTATGCCGGCAGCAATTTCTGCTCGGGGATCCTCGTGTCTTCGGACGGACGGTTCGTCTACGCCGGCAACCGGCTGCACGACAGCATCGGGATCTTCGCGATCGACCCGGAAACCGGCGAGCTGAGCCACGTCGCGGACGAGTGGACCCGGGGAAACTACCCGCGCAGTTTCCAGTTCGATCCGACGAGCCGGTTTCTCTACGTGTGCAACCAGCGCGCCGATCATGTGACGGTCTTTCGGGTGAACCGGGAAGAGGGAACGCTCGCCTTCACCGGCCACTTCACCCCGGTGGGAAACCCGTCCATCATCGTCTTTCACGATCTCGATGCGACAGCGGAGTGAGGCGATCAGCGCTCCGGCGACGTAACCTCGGGTGGGCGATCGCGCCGAAAAGTCCCGGCAACCCGGCGCTCGCTCCGGTGTATCTTCCGGACGACTCGCTCGCTCCGTTCCGTTCCGTTCCGATGTTCCCCTTCGCGATCCATCGCTTCCCCTGTTCCCCTCGCGGCGGGCGCCTGGCGTGCCTGCTGGCCGTTGCGACGGCGGCGGGCGTTCCCAGCGACGGCGCGGCCGTGGGCGAGGAAAAACCCGAGGCATCGACCCGGGTGGGGGCCGCCTCCGTCGAAGAAGCGGTCGTCACGCCCGTCTCGGAAGCGCATTTTCAGGCCCTGATCGAGAATTCTCCCTTCCTGCGTTCCCTCGACCTCTCCGACTCCGTGATTCTCACCGGCGTGGCGCGCATCGAGGGCGACCTCTACGTCACCCTCTTTCGCACCGACACCAAGGAAACCCAGGTGGTCACCGACGCCGCCAATCCCCAGGGATGGCGACTGGTGGGTGTCGAGGGCGACCAGTCGAAACTCGAATCGATGACCGCCCGCATCGCCATGTCCGGCGGCGAGGTCTTCACCGTCCGGTTCGACGAGCGCCAGCTCAAGCCCGGCGAGATCCGGACCGCGAGCCGCCCGGGGAGTTCCTCGGGCAGTGGGCAGAGTTCCGACCGACCGCGGCGGGACTACCGCGAGGGCGTTTCCGGCGATGGCTTCCGGGGACCGCCTCCCAAGGACCTGGTGGAGAAAATGTCCAAGCTCGATGAGGGCACGCGAAACCGCCTCATCGATGAGATCGCCCGCATCCGCGAGCGCGGCGTCAGCAGCGAGGAACGCCAGGTGATTTTCCGCCGCATGGTGGAACGCGCGGCGGCGGCGACCGACTCCCGTCGGCGCTGAGATGCGGAGGGAGGGACAAATCGGCGGCCCGCCCGACCAGGGACCGTTTCGGCTTTGCTTGGCTTTCGGCGGATCGGCCGGTAGGTTCGCCGCCAGTCCCGTTTTTTCCTCGGACTCACCCCCACCCGATCGATGAAAGCCCTGGTCACCGTACTCTCCGCCTACCTGGAGAACCGCACCAGCCGCCAGAACCTGATGGCGCTCGTGCGCCTGCTCGGCGTTCTCGCCCTGATCGTGACCCTCTTCAGCGTCCTCTTTCACGTCCTCATGGAGCGGGAGGGACAGCATTTCAGCTGGATGACCGGCTTCTACTGGACACTCACCGTGATGTCCACGCTCGGGTTCGGGGACATCACCTTCGAGTCGGACCTGGGCCGGTTCTTCTCCATCGTCGTCCTGGTGACGGGCGTGGTGTTCCTCCTCGTACTCCTTCCCTTCACCTTCATCGAGTTCTTCTACGCTCCCTGGATGCGGGCCCAACAGGCGGCCCACGCGCCCCGGGAACTGCCGACCTCAATGAAGAACCACGTCATCCTGACCCACCACGGCCCCATCACCCAGGTCCTGGTGAAGATGCTCAAGAAGCACCACCATCCCTACGTGGTTCTCGTGCCCTCCCTCGGCGAAGCGCTGCAGATGCACGAACAGAACGTGCCCGTGGTGGTGGGGGAATTCAGCGACCCGGAAACCTATCGCAAGCTGCGGATCGACCAGGCGGCCATGGTCGTGACCACGCAGTCCGACATCATCAACACCAACGTGATCTTTTCCGTTCGCGAGGTTTCCGAGACCATCCCCATCATCTCCTCGGCCCGCACCGACGCGGTTCGCGACGTCCTCGAGTTGGCCGGGGTGACCCACATCCTCCGTCTCGAGGAAATGATGGGCAACGCGCTCTCCCGACGGGTCATCGGCGCCGACTCGCGGGCCCACGTGATCGGGGAAATGGGCGAGCTGGTCATCGCCGAGGCCGCCGCCGCCGGAACCGAGCTGGTGGGCAAGACCGTGGCCGAGAGCGGACTCAAACCGAACACCGGCGTCACCGTGGTCGGTTTCTGGGATCACGGGAAACTGGTGCCGGTGACTCCCGAAGATGTCATCGCCGACGACACCGTCTTCATCCTCGGAGGGACCGCGGACCACATCGATCGCTACAATGCCGTCCACGGGCACCGGGGGAAGGAAAAGACCCGTGTGGTCATCGTCGGCGGCGGCCGGGTGGGCCGTGCCACCGCCCGCGCGCTCGAGGAACAGGAGATCGACTGGATGATCATCGAGAAACTCCCGGAGCGGGTGAAATACCGGGAGCGCACTCTGGTCGGGGACGGCTCCGAGTTCGACCTGCTGGTCAAGGCGGGGCTCCACGAGGCGTCCAGCGTGATCATCACCACCCACGACGACGACACCAACCTGTTTCTCACCATCTTCTACCGGCGCCTGCGAAAGCGGCTCCACATCATCAGTCGCTGTGTGCGGGAGGAAAACGTGGTCCGGCTGCACCGGGCCGGCGCGGACGTGGTGCTGTCCTACGCCACCATGAGCGCGAACACGATCCTGAATCACCTCCGCGGCAGCGAGTCGCTCCTGCTCGCCGAGGGCGTCAGCATTTTTTCCACCCCGACCCCGAAGGCGCTCGCCGGCGCCACCCTGGCCCAGTCCGAGGTCCGTTCCATGACCGGTTGTTCCGTCATCGCCACCGACGACGACGAGGGCCGCCGCCGGGTGAACCCGGACCCCGACACCGTGCTGCGGGAAGGCGGCACCCTCATCGTCATCGGTTCCCTCGAGGCGGAGGAGCGGTTCTTCGAGGTCTACGAGTCGGTGGGCTGACACCGGATTCCATCCCTGGAATCCACTACGAGTCTTCCCCGATCACTCGTGCCACCAGGCCGTGATCTCCCCGTCGCTGGTGTAGAGCAGCAGGGTCGCCTCGTCCCCGGCGACGGCGGAGAACAGGTCCATCATCATCTCCTCCTCTCCCGGCCAGGGATAGGCGAAGAAGAGATCGACCCGCTCCGGATCAAGCCCGTCGTAGTCGGGCGCCACGAAATCGCCCCCGGTATTCTCCGGGAGGATCAGGTCCACGCCGCCCTGGCCCTCGCCGACCTCGAAGCCCTCCGGCAGGTAGCTGGTGCGGTGAATCGCGGCATCGATGCCGAGGTCGGAAAGCAACCGCTCGGCCTCGTCGGCGAGCCCTTCCTCGATCTCGATCCCGTGCGCCTCCATCCCCAGCAGCGCCGCCATGCCGGTGGTCACGGCAAATCCGCAACCCCACTCGCAGAAGACGTCCCCGGAGAGGTGCCCCTCGCGCCGCAAGGTCACCAGGGCCGCGTGCACCAGCTCGTGATCGCTGGGCACATACTTCGGAAAACGCCGACCCACCCCGGTCGCGTGAAAGGCGTCGGCGCGAAGGCTCGCTTCCCGGATCAATGCGTCCATCTCGAGGGAAACGTAGGCGGGATAGAGGGAGAGGGGAATTTCCTGCAACCGGGACATGGGAAAAGGGGATTTCTGGAAAGGGATACTGTCCGTCGTGATGCCGATTCTGGCGGGAAACATGCTCCCCGACCAACAGTCTCCTAAGGATTCCTCGCCCGGATCGTTCCAGGGGGCCACGAACGTTTTCGGGCATTGCTGACAGATCGACTGCAATCTTTCGAGATTCCAAAACAATCAGAAAAAATTTGTTTTGAACGCAAATCCGGCGAAGCTGTCTCACCCTCACTCCTTTACACAATGATAGTGCGGACCTTTTCTGTTCTTTTGCCGTCCGCCTGCCTCGCTGCCCTGTCGCTCTCCGCGACCAGCTGCACGTCGCCGGTGGTTTCCGAAACAGCGCTCAACGCGGCCAAGCAACGGGTCGCCGCCGAAATCGGCGAGGAGCCGAAGGAGGGCTCCCTCGTGGTGGTCGATTACTCCAAGCCCTCGTCGCAACGGCGACTCTCGGTGGTCGATCTCAAGACCGGCCGCGCCCGCATGAACAGCCTCGTGGCCCACGGGGTGAACTCGGGGCTGCTCTACGCCACCAACTTCTCGGACCGCGTCGGTTCCAACCAGTCCTCGCTCGGCCTCTACCGGATCGCCGAGCCCTACGTCGGCAAGCACGGGCCGTCCCTGCGACTCGACGGCCTCGACCCCGGCTTCAACATCAACGCCCGCCGGCGGGCCATCGTCATCCACTCCGCCGACTACGTCTCCAAGGACGCCATGCGCGAGAATCGCGCCGAGGGCGGTCGACTCGGACGGAGCGCCGGCTGCCTCTCGCTGTCGGATCGCGACATGAAACGCTTCAGCCGGAAGGTGGATCGCCCCGCCTACGTCTTCGCCTACGCCCCGACCATGATGGCCGACCTCGGCTACACCCTGCCGGTCGATCCCGATGTCCCGGCGGCCGTGCCGCCCGCAGCCGCCGCTCCGCAGCCGATGCTGGCTTCGGCGGAAACCCCGGCCGCGCCCCGGGAGACACCCGCCTCCCGGCCGATGCCGGAACTGGCCGCCGCCCCGCGCCCGCAGTTGCTGGGCACCGATCCGGCCATGGCTCCGCCCCGCAACGCCGCGGCCTCGGCCAGCCACCGCGAACGCGAGTGGACGCCGCTGCTGACCGTTTCGGACACGCTTCGCTGAGCGGCGGGCGGAATCGCCCTCCCGACGGTCGAGGATCCGGGCGTCGCTTCCCGGCGCGTCCCCGCCATTGTCTCGCGGAGACAAATCCGGGACCATGGGGGTCCATGCCGATTTCCCCCACCCGCCCGCGGCCGTCGCTCCGTTCCCTTTTCGTTCCCGCGATTCTCGCGTCGATCGCCGCGCACCCGTCCGTGGCCTTCGCCGCGGAGAAGGATGCGCCGGAACTCCCGGTCCTGGTCCGGAGTTTCCGGGAGGTCGAAACTCCGGCGCCGCCTTTCGAGAACGGACGATTCGATCCGCGGCCCGGGGAAACGATCGCCTTCCTCGGCGGCACCAACACCTTCGACCAGGATCGCCACGCCCATCTCGAGGAACGCCTCCACCTGGCGTGGCCGGATCGCGACCTCAAGCTGCGCAACCTCGCCTGGCAGGGCGATGTCCTCACCTACCAGGCCCGACCGCGAAATTTCTACACGAAGAAAGGCGATCCCCAGCCCGGCAGCGTGCCCGATCTCCGCGAACGAACCGCACCCGGCATCGTGTTCATCGCCTTCGGCAAGATGGAATCGCTTCCCGGCGGCGACTGGTCGGCCGATGCCTACCGGGAACTGGTCGCCCAACTCGGCACCCGCACCCGACGCCTCGTCCTCGTGGCACCGACGCCCTTTTTTCCCTCGGGACCGGCGCAAAGCCAGGCGGCGACGCGCAACGCACGCCTCGCGACCGTCGTCGATGACATCCGGAGCATCGCGGCGGAAAACGACGCCCTCTTCATCGATCTCTTCACCCCGTTCCGGGAAACCCCCGACCCGTCGCTGTCGCCCAACGGCATTCACCTCACCGACGCCGGCCACCGCGCCGTGGCCGCGGAAATCGCCCGCCAGCTCGACTTTCCCGCGGCCCCGGATTCCGCCGACAAGCCCGAGCTTTCCCAGTCCCTCCGCCAGGCCATCCTCCGCAAGAACCGGCTCTGGCAGCAGTACTACCGGCCGACGAACTGGGCCTTCCTCTTCGGCGACCGCCAACACGTGCCCGCCTCGCGCGATCCGGTGGAACGCGGCGAACGCTGGTTCCTGCGCGAGATCGATTCCCTGCCGCCCCTGATCGCCGAGACCGAGGCCGACATCCATCGTTATGCCCGCGAGATGGCGTCCTCCCGCTGACGCCCGCCGTTCCACCGACACGATGAATCCTTCCCCTTTCCCCTTTTCCCCGGCGAGACGTTTCCTCGCCTGCCTGGGCGCCATCGGCACCGGCCTCATCGCCACGCACGCCATCGCCATCAGCCCGGACAATCCGCCCGCCGAGGACAACTCCGTCGCCGCCGAACAGGCGTCCTTCCAGGTGCACGAGGACTTCGAGGTCTCGCTCTTCGCCGACGAGTCGCTCGGCATCGCCAATCCCATCGCCATCCAGTGGGACCCGCGCGGCCGCCTCTGGGTGCTGTGCACCCTGGCCTACGCCCAGCTGAAACCGGGCGAGCTGCCGGACGACAAGCTGTTCATTCTCGAGGACACCGACGGCGACGGGAAAGCCGACCGCTCCACCGTCTTCGCCGACGGCCTCGACATGCCGACCGGATTCGCCCTCGGTCACGGCGGCGCCTGGATCGCCGAAGGCCCCGACCTCGTCCACCTGCGCGATACCGATGGCGACGATCGCGCCGACCATCGCGAGGTCGTCCTCACCGGCTTCGGCACCGGCGACACCCACCAGAACATCAGCAACCTGAAGTTCGACGCCGGCGGTTTCCTCTACTTCACCCAGGGACTTCACGCCTTCTCCCAGGTGGAAACCCCGTGGGGCGTGGCCCGCGGCGACACCGCCGGCTTCTGGCGATTCCTCCCCCGGGTCACCCGGCTGGAGCCCTTCGGTTTTCCCTCCATGACGAGCCAGAATCCCTGCGGCGTGGCCCTCGATCGCTGGGGCGCGCTCTTCATCAAGAGCAACGGGCCCCACCTCTGTTTCGCCACGCCCGCGTTGATCCCCACCACCCACTCCCGCGAACTGATGGTCTCCGGCCAGGTCGGCCAGACGCCGGGCAAGAGCATGGGCGGCGCCGTAGTCGAGTCCGCCCACCTGCCCGACTGGATCCAGCACCACGCCATCATCGCCGGCTACTTCGCCCGCGAGGTCTCGGCCCTGCCGCTGGTGGAGGAGGGGTCCGGTTTCGCCGTCTCCAAGCCCATCCGGCTGATCTACAGCGAGCACCCCAGTTTCCGTCCCGTCGATGTCCTCCAGGGACCCGACGGCGCCATCTACGTGTCCGACTGGTTCAACCCCATCATCAACCACTACCAGGTCAGCCTCCGCCATCCCGATCGCGACTACAGTCACGGCCGCATCTGGCGCCTGTCGGCGAAAAACAAACCACCGGGCGAGGTGCCCACCCTGAACACGCTCGATCACGAGGAACTCTTCGCCCGCCTCCGCTCCGGGGAACGCTGGACGCGGGAGCAGGCGCGACGCCTGCTTTCCGACGACGACGGCGATCCGTCCGCGGTCACCGAAAAACTTCGCGCCTGGATCGCGACGGACCTCGACCCCGAGGTTCCCGCCGATCAGCTGGCCCTGGCCGAAGCCGCCGGCGTGCTGGAATCCCGCGGCGCCGTCTCGTCCGCGCTCCTCGATCGTCTCCAGGCCTCGCCCAATCCCCGGGTCCGGGCCGTCGCCGCGCGCATCATCGGCCGTGCCGTCGAACCGGTGCCCGACGCGGACGAGCGCCTCGCCTCCCTGCTCGCCGATCCGCATCCGCGCCCGCGACTGGAAGCCGTCGTCGCCTGCGCCAATCGTCCCGGGTCCGATTCGATGAAACTGGCCCTCGGCGCCCTCGATGCCGATGACGAACCGGATCGCTACCTCGACTACGCGCTCGGGCAGGCGGTGTTCGCGCGGGAGGCGGACTGGAAACCGGCCCTCGAGGAAAACGTGGACTTTTTCGGCAACCCGGACCACCTCGCCTTCGTCCTCGAAACCATCGGCGGCGCCGATGCCGCCTCCTTCGCCCGCGAGGCCCTCGAAGACGACCTCGGGACCGCCGAACGTACCCGCCTGCTCGCGGTGCTGGCCCGCTTCGGCAACGCGACCGACCTGCGCGACGCCTTCGCGGAGGGCGCCGAAAACCGGGACGCCGACCTGCTGGCGGCCGTGGTCGAGGCCTCCGAACAGCGCCGGCTCCGACCGGAGGCGCCCTACCTTCCTGCCTTGGAAAGCCTGGTGCAATCGCCGGACGAGGACCTCGGCCTCCTCGGCCTGCGCCTCGCCGGTCTCTGGAAAGCCACGGAAATCGCCGACCTGCTGCCCGACGATACCGGCGCCGCTTCCCCGCGCCGGGAAACGGCCATCCTCCGCGCCCGGGCCGAGATTCTTGGAAAGGCGGCGGCCCCCGGCCTCCGCCGCCGACTGGAATCGACCGATCGTCCCGAACGGAGAACCGCCGTCATGGAAGCGCTCCTCGTGGCCGACGCGACCGAGGCGGCCCGCGCCGCGGTGAACTTTCTCGCCGCCGACGGGGACGAGGCGGTCCCGCTCACCCGGCCCCTTCTCGGCGACACGCGCGGCGCCGCGGCCCTCGCCGTCGCCTTGGAGAACGAGTCCGCGCCTGCCCTCGACGCCACCGTCGCCCAGGCCCTGCTCACCATCCTCAACCAGTCCGGTCGCTCCGATCCCAATCTGACCCCGATCCTGAACAAGATCGCCGGCATCGAGTCGGCCGCGCCCGACTACGATCCCGAGCGCGTGCGGAAGATCGTGGCCGCCGTGCGCGCCGGCGAAGGCGATCCGAAAAAGGGACGCGACGTCTACCTGACCGCCCAGCTCAGCTGTGTCGCCTGCCACCGCATCGGGGACGAGGGCGGCGTCATCGGGCCCGCCCTCACCAACGTCGGCGCCGGCATGCCGCTCGACCAGATCGTCGAGTCGGTGCTCTGGCCCGAGCGACAGATCAAGGAGGGCTTCCAGGCCGTCTCGCTGACGACCCGGGAGGGCGCGGCCATCACCGGCTACCTCGAGCGCGAGGACGAGGACCTGCTCTGGTACCGCAACACCACCACCCCGTGGATCCTCCCGCTCGACAAGTCCGCCATCGCCGAACGCCGCAACCTCCCCACCCTGATGCCCGCCGGCTTGACCCATTCCCTCGACGAGCAGCAGTTCCTCGATCTCATCGCCTACCTCGCTTCGCTGAAAGGTTGAAACGGGGCACGCAAACCACCGATTCCCGCCGCGGCCACCCACGCTCCTCAACCTATTGCCGGCCCGACCTTTTTCCCGAGTGCAACCCGCCTCGCATCCTGACAGAATCTCCGCCATGAAACCCCTGCCGTTCCCGCTTTCCCTCGCTTTCTCCGCCCTGCTGCTGCTCCTCCTTCCCGGCCCTGCCCGCGGACTCGAGCCGACGAAGAAGGACCTCGCCTACGGAACCGAACGACCCGACATCCAGGCGCTCGATGTCTACCTCGCCGAGTCGGAGAAACCCGTCCCCGCCATGATCTACATTCACGGCGGCGGCTGGCGGGCAGGGTCGAAGGACCGCATTCCCGGCATCCTCGCCCAGGGCGTCGAGGCCGGCCGGTTTTCCGTGGTCTCGGTCGAGTATCGGTTCACCGACGTGGCCGTCCATCCCGCCCAGGTCAACGACTGTCTCCGCGCCGTGCAGTTCGTCCGCCGACACGCCGGCGAGTGGAACATCGATCCCGTGCGGATCGGGGTGACCGGTGGATCCGCGGGCGCCCACCTCTCCCTCTGGGTGGCGCTGCACGACGACGTTGCCGATCCCGATGCCGACGATCCGGTGAAGCGCCAGTCGTCCCGCGTCGCTTGCGCCGTCGGTTTCGCCGGCCCCACCGACTGGAGCCTCCTCGCGGAAATCGAGCACCGGCACCCCGCCTACCGACAACTGCTCGGCTACGAACCCGGCACCCCGGCGGAGGACATGGACGCCGACAGGAAACGCGGCGTCTCCCCCATCAGCTACGTCTCCCCGGACGACCCGCCCATCCTTCTCGTCCACGGCGACGCCGACGACATCGTTCCCATCGAGCACGCCCGTCGCCTCGACGCCAGGCTCGACGAGGCCGGGGTGATTTCCGACCTCCACATCGTCGAGGGCGGCAAGCACAATGTCGCCGGAGCCGGAGGCGAAGACGTCGCCGAAAAGGTGAACGCCTTTTTGAAAACGCATCTCGAGGTCGGGGACTGAGCGGACCGAACGGCAGCCACGCGCTGACCCCGCTTTTCCGCCATTCTCCGTGATGGGAAACCCTTCCAGGGTTGCGCAAGGCTGTCAGCCTCCCTTCGAGGATGCCCATTCATGGTGCCCCGCGGTCCTCCTTGTTCGAATTCTTCACGGAATAGGACGGATGAAACGCCGGTCGGCACGAAGGAGAGGGGATCCGACCGCGCCGGATCGGGAGAGACGCAGGTAGACGGAAGGATACTCGACCCGGTTTTTTCCGTTCTTCCCCCGGTGCCAATTCCCGCAAATCCGGTGTTCCCGCCACACTTCCATCTTGGCCAGAGGGTCAGCTCGCGTATATTCGGCCCGCCATGCCGGAAACCGAAACCGACTCACAGCCAGACTCTTCGAACGAACCGACCAAGTTGATGGTCGTGAATCGCGGTGAAATCGCGATTCGCGTCTTTCGCGCCGCCACCGAACTCGGACTGCGGACCGTCGCCATCTACGCGGAGGAAGACCGCTTCTCCCGCCACCGTTTCAAGGCCGACGAGGCCTACCTGCTGCGCCAGGAGAAGGGTCCGGTGGGCGCCTACCTCGACATCGAGGGCATCGTGCGGCTGGCCAAGGACAAGGGCGTCACCCTCATCCACCCCGGCTACGGCTTTCTCTCGGAGAACGCGGAATTCGCCCGCGCCTGCCGCGACGCCGGCCTGATCTTCGTCGGGCCCGACCCGGAAATCCTCGAGGCCATGGGCGACAAGGTGTCGGCCCGCGCGCTCGCCAAGAAAATCAACGTCCCCACCCTCCCCGGCACCGAGGACCCGGTCTCGGATCCCGACCAAGCGATCGAGATCGCCCGGGAGATCGGTTTTCCGCTCATCATCAAGGCCGCCCACGGCGGTGGCGGCCGCGGCATGCGGGTGGTCGAAAAGGAGAGCGAACTGAAGGGCAAGCTGGCCGACGCCCAGAACGAGGCGGAAAAGGCCTTCGGCAATCCGGAGGTGTTCCTGGAACGCTTCGTCGGCCGCGCCAAGCACATCGAGGTGCAGATCCTCGGCGACCGGCACGGACACGTCGTCCATCTCCACGAGCGCGACTGCTCGGTCCAGCGCCGGCACCAGAAGGTCATCGAGATCGCGCCCTCGGTGGATCTCGACGAGGCCGTCCGCACCGAGCTGTGCGCGGCGTCCGTCCGCATCGGTCGCGAACTCGGCTACAACAACGCCGGCACGGTGGAGTTTCTCTACGATCTCGACCGCAACGAGTGGTACTTCATTGAGATGAACCCCCGCATCCAGGTGGAACACACCGTGACGGAGGTCATCACCGGCATCGACCTGGTGCGCTCCCAGATTCTCGTCGCCCGCGGCCACGAGCTGCACAGCCCCGAGGTGGCGATCCCGGCCCAGGAAAGCATTCCCCGCAACGGCTACGCGGTGCAGTGCCGGATCACGACCGAGGATCCCGAGCGCCAGTTCGCGCCGGACTACGGCAAGATCTCCAACTACCGCTCGGCCGCCGGATTCGGCATTCGCCTCGACGCCGGCGCCGGCGACGCGGGCTCGGTGATCACGCCCTACTACGACTCGATGCTGGTCAAGCTGACCGCCTTCGGCCCGACCTTCGACATCGCCCTGCAGCGAACCCACCGGGCGCTGCGGGAGTTCCGCATCCGCGGAGTGAAGACCAACATCCCCTTCCTGGAAAACGTCGTTCTCCACCCGACCTTCCGGTCCGGCGACGCGACCACGCGCCTCATCGACACCGAGCCCAGCCTCTTCCAGTTCAAGCCCCGCCGCGACCGGGCCACCAAGCTGCTGGCCTACCTCAGCGACATCACCGTCAACGGCAACGCCACCGCCAAGGGCTACCGGCTCGACGAGATCCTGCCGCCCGCCCGGGTGCCGCATTTCGATCCCCGCGGCGAGATTCCCGCCGGCACCCGCGACAAGCTGCTGGAACTCGGCCCCGAGAAATTCGCGGAGTGGATCCACGAGCAGAAGCGGCTCCTCATCACCGACACCACCCTGCGCGACGCCCACCAGTCGCTCATCGCGACCCGGATGCGGACCATCGACATGCTGCACGTGGCCGACGTCATCGCCCAGCGGACGCCGAACCTCTTCAGCCTGGAGATGTGGGGCGGCGCCACCTTCGACACCGCGATGCGCTTCCTCAAGGAATGCCCCTGGGAACGCCTCCGGATGCTGCGGGAACGCATTCCCAACATCCTCTTCCAGATGCTCTTCCGCGGCTCCAACGCCGTCGGCTACTCCAACTATCCCGACAACGTCGTCTCCGGATTCATCAAGCACTCCGCCGACGCCGGGATGGACATCTTCCGGATCTTCGACTCGCTCAACTACCTGCCGAACATGGAAGTGGCCATGAAGGCGGTGCGCGAGGAGACCGGCTCGATCTGCGAGGCCGCGATCTGCTACACCGGCAACATCACCGATCCGAAGCGCGACAAGTATTCGCTCGAATACTACCTCAAGAAGGCCAGGGAGCTGGAGAAGATGGGCGCCCACATCCTCGCCATCAAGGACATGGCCGGACTCTGCCGCCCGGCGGCGGCGAAGAAGCTGTTCACCGCCCTGCGCGAGGAGGTCGGCCTGCCGATCCATTTCCACACCCACGACAGCTCAGGCATCAACGCCGCCTCGGTCCTCCAGGCCTGCGACGCCGGCGCCGACATCGTGGACCTGGCCATCGCCTCGATGTCCGGTTCCACCAGCCAGCCGAACCTCAACTCGGTGGTCGCCGCCCTCGACGGTCACGAGCGCGACCCGGGAATCGATCTCCAGGCCCTCAACGAGATGTCCGACTACTGGGAGGAAGTCCTCGATTTCTACCGTCCCTTCAACAGCGCCCCGCGCGCCGGCACCGCCGAGGTCTACGAGCACGAGATGCCCGGCGGCCAGTTCACCAACCTGAAGGAACAGGCCCACGCCATGGGGCTCGGCCATCGCTGGCCCGAAATCGCCCGCACCTACGCCGAAGTGAACCAGTTGTTCGGGGACATCATCAAGGTCACCCCCAGCTCCAAGGTGGTCGGCGACATGTGCATGTTCCTGGTGACGCGCGGCATTTCGCCCAAGGACGTTCCCAACCTGAAGCCGGGCTCGGTCGATTTTCCCGAGTCGGTCATCGACATGCTCTGGGGCGGCCTCGGCCAACCCGACGGCGGCTGGCCGAAGGATGTCCAGAAGGCCGTGCTCGGCGAGCGCGAGCCCACCACCAAGCGCCCCGGCGAGCTGGCCAAGGCGGTCGACATCGAGACGGTGCGCAAGGAGCTGACCGAGAAGTTGGGACGTCCCGCCACCAACGACGATCTCTACAGCCACCTGATGTATCCGCAGGTGTTCGCCGATTTCCAGGCCTTCCTCGACACCTACGACCGGCTCACCGGCCTGCCCACGACCGCCTTCTTCTACGGTCTCCAGGTCGGCGAGGAAATCTCGGTCGAGATCCAGCCCGGCAAGATCCTGTTCTGCAAGCTGGTCGGGATCAACGAACCCGACGCCGAGGGACGGCGGACCATTTTCTACGAACTCAACGGCATGCCCCGCGAATCGGTGGTCGTCGATAAGGAGCGCGCGCCGAAGAATCTCGTCACCCGCAAGAAGGGGGACGCCAAGGACCCGCTCCAGGCCGTCGCCCCCATGCCCGGCATGGTTACCGAAGTCGCCGTCGGCGTCGGTCATCCGGTCAAGGAAGGCGATCCCCTGGTGACGCTGGAGGCGATGAAGATGCTGACCACGATTTCCGCGATGCAGGACGGCGTGGTCAAGGAGATCCTCGTCACCCAGGGCGAAGCCGTCGAGACCGACGACCTGCTGGTGCAGCTGGAAGAGGCGTGACGGGCGGCCCGGCGGAATTCGGTGAGTGAGCCGATCGACGGGAACACCGGACGACCCCGGACCCCGAACTTCAAAGTTTCATCTCGTCGAGCATCCGCCGGGCATCATCCCGGAAAAAGCGACGCCAGTAGGGGGCTTCTCCGACGCCCGGCGGAGTGGCCACGACCGCCTGCAGCTCGGCCCTGCGGGCCGCGGCGTCCTTCGGGTCGGTCAGGAAATACTTGGCGCGCCCCCAGCGGCAGAGCATCCAGCCCTCGCTGTAAGCGAGAGCTTCCTCGAGGTAGAGGCGGGCCTTCTCCGGGTCCCCACCCGCGGATTCCGGCACCGAATGGTAGACAATGGCCTGCGAGAAGAGCACGGCACCACCGTTCCAGGTTCGGTCGATCGTCTTCATCCGCTCGAGCATCCGGTCGGCCCGCTCCAGCCAGTCGAGGTGAGCGATGTGCTGCGGAAAAACCATGCCCTCGCGAAACACGTAGAGCACCCCGGTCACCCAGAAGAGCATGGCGTCCATCTCTTCTCTTCCGAGCGAATCACACGCCTCCCACGGGCTTTCGCCTGAACCGACCCGCTGATCGAAGGCGGGATTGGTCCGCATGGCCTGTTCGCTGAGGCTCATCGCCCTGAGAAAGGCCCGACGTTTCTCGTCGCGACGCCTGGTGTAGGCGGTTCCCATCAGGAGCCACTGGTTGGCGAGCGATTCCAGGGCATCGCGGTGCCGCGGGTTGGCCTGCACGAAGCCTTCGTGGGCCTCGATCGACGCCCGCAGGGCTTCCTCGCTCTCGATGGTGGCGGCTCGACGCCGGAGCGTGGAGAACGGGAGCACTTCTCTCTCCGGCGAAACAGCCTGTTCGGAAGAATCCCCCGGGGCCGCTTCCGGCGGTTTCCACGACACACAGCTCACCATCCCGAAGGCAACCGCCAGCCAAACGCCGAGGTGGACCGGACGTGGCCGGTCAGAGTGGGCTTTGGGAAGAGGGGGTTCCACGACGATTCGAGCGCGCCCGGAATCGGGCAACACCCGTTCTAGCGGAAACCCGCGAGAGAACGAACCGAAAATTTCGACCGGGGACCTTTCCAACCGGGATCGCGCTTCGACCGATTTCCCCGCCCGCGCGGAGCACAACAGCCGCCTTTCCCCGCAAGCCGCCTGGGACTTCTCCGCCCTCCCGTTCCATCAAATCTGGTGGCCCGACACCTTTCCGCAGAATCTCGCTCTCGGCGTTTCGTTCAGGTTCCCATGGGCGTTGTGCCATGGCGACTTCAGCGGCGATTCTTCGCGGGCCCCACCAAGCGTGGGAGATGCAGGCTAGCGGCGGAGTTCCAGCTTGCGGTGCAGGAATACGGTGGCCAGCAGGAGAAGGGGAACGGTGAGGAGAATGGTGGCGACTCCGGAGAGCCAGGGAACCTCGGGTTTCGAAGCGTGGACGACGGAAGAACCGGAGGCCACCTGTCCGAGCGGGCCCGAATCGGGAACCTGCCCCCGGCCCGAGGTCGATGCGAAAGGCGGGAGTGTCGGTGTCCGCCGCAACGTGACCTTCTCGCGAGGGAAGGCGACGGGGTTTTCGGGAATGACGATTTCGTCGTCCAGCAGGGTTTCGCCGGCGCCGTCTTCGACCTGCAGCCGATGGCGATGACCGGCGGAAAAGGTGTCGAATCCGCCGAACACGATCTCGGCCCAGTCCGGGTGTTCCTGCGCCGTCGGGGGAAATTCGAAGTCCAGGACAACGGCACCGGGATCCATCGGGTCGAGCCGGGCACAAACCGCGGAAGGCTCCAGGGTCTCGCTCTCGAATGCGAGGGAAAAGAAGAGGTGCCCGAGCGCCTCCAGGTCGGCGCGCGCTTGGAGGAACTCGGCCGAGGAGAGGCTCCCGTCGAGATCGTGGTCCCAAGCCAGCAGTTCGTCGAGGTCACCGGCCGAAAATCGGGCGGTTCCCGTGATCGTCTTCCGGTCGATGGTGATCAGCGACGCACTCCGTCCCCGAGACGCCGGCTCTTCACCGTCCTCCTTTCCCGGGAGCGGGACCAACCCCGCGACCAGGATGGCGGAGAGGAAGCGGATGAATGTCACCTGGACGAGGAAGGGGGTTCGCATGGCCGGAGGGGAGTGTCGCCGCCGGGCGATGGGGAAGGCACGGTCTCCTCGGAGGGTTGGAGGACCGCTTGGAAACCGCACCTTCCCACGGGGGAGGATCGAGGAGTGGAATCGGCTACATCATTCCTCCGGTCCGGCCGACATCATCGTCATCGGCGCCTGGGGCCGAACCAGCGCGGGGTTGGCCTCGTAGTTGCGCCCGTTGTGAGGCGTTCCGGCGTAGGGGAAGACCTTGTGGTAGATGCTGTCGTTGGCATCGACATTGTCGACCCCGGCCGCGGAATTGATGATGGGATTGTCCGGGTCCCGGAGATCGCTCAGCAACGCGGTCACGGCGATATCGATGACATCGTCACCAAAACGACGGCCATTGGGCCAGCCGCCGGGAATGACTCCCTGGCCGAGGGCGGTGAAACCGTCCTGCACGGTGCTGACGAGCACGTCGTTGCCGAAGATGCCGAGCCGGGAGAAGCCGGCGTCGGGATTGCCTCCGCCGGTGAGGCGGGCCGGTGCGGTCGAGAGATCGACCTTCAGCATGTCGGGAATGAAGATCGCGGCGAGATCGGTGCGGTTGTCCGGGTAGGCGGAACCGACGAGCGCCGCCAGTTCGGGCGCCAGGGCGTAGTCCCGGAAGACGGTCGGATCGACGCTGGGACGGGACCGGTTGTAGTAGTCCTTGTCCGCGATTCCGACGAGGGCCTCGCAGAACAGCGGGTTGCCCTGGCGACCGACCTGGGCGACGAAGCGACTGTATCGCGGACGGGCGGAACGGGGCCCGCGCGGAATGATGGTGACGACGGGGCGGAGCGTGGTGGCGAAGACGCCCACCACCTGGGACTCGCCGCCGATCTCGTCGAGCGGAATCTCGAGCACGATGGTGTGCACGTTGAAACCGGACTGGCTGTCGAAGCTGTTGGTCGGGCCGCCGCTCCGGAGATTGAGGAGATCGAAGATGGCCTGGATGTCTCCGTAGAATCCATCCTCGCGCTGCCCGGCGAAAACCCGGTAGCCGCGGTCCAGTTCGAACACGCCCTGGGCCGTGTAGCGGTCGAGGTTCGCCTCGTCATCGACCCCCGGCTTGGCCGGCAGTTCCCCGTCGTCGTTCTGGTTGTAGTAGGGGGTGGCGATTCCCTGGTTGTTCGGCGGGACGATCCCGGTGCCGAGAACCATGCGATTCTTGTTGGGGAAACGGCGTCCGCGAACCTTGATGACTTGATAGGTCTGAGTCAGGTTCTGGGCGTCGTCGCCGATGTCCTCGACCACGCCGGTGTAGGATTGGAGGATGGTCGAGTCGTTCTTGAAATCCGTGTCGAACTCGAAGTTGAAACGGATCGTGTCCTCGCCGCGGGCGATGTCGTTGCCGAGGGCCAGGTGGATGGAGTAGCGGACATTGGGATCGAAGTTGTACTTGTTCGGTCCGACGCCCGGCACCTCGAAGGGATAGACCGCCAGGGCGACCGTGAGGTAGGGCTCGCCGTCCCGCATGGTCTTGAAGGCGTAGAGGTCGGTGGTGTTGGCGGCGTCATCGTAGGTGATGAGCGGCGCGTCCATGTGACTGGAGGCACCGACCTCGGTGGAGGAGAGGGCGAGCGCCGCCGCTGCCAGGAAAGGCAGTGCCAGACAGGATGCGGCGGGGGTGACGCGTGGTTTCCTCCGGGGGAGGAAATGAGAGGTGGGAGACGATTTCATTTCGTTGCCTTTCGTTGGGGTTCGGGTTCGATTTCTGGGTTTGCGGAAAGCATCCCGGATTCGTCCTCGAGGAGGGCGCGCTCCGAGGGAAGGAGCATGCGGCGGCCGTCACGGGCCTGCCGCAGCAGGCGCGCGGCGCGTTCGCGGTTCTCTTCCCCGGTTCCGGCGAACTTGAGAATGAGGCCCGCGTGGAGAGCGAGTCGGGCATCGACGACCCTCGACCCCAGGGCGCGGCGGAGCGGTTCGAGGGCTTCGGTCGCCTTGCCATTGCGGAAGAGCGCCCAGGCCAGGGCATCCAGGGTGAACACGTCGGCCCGCCTCTCGATTTCGCGGCGGGCCAGCTCTTCGGCCAGGTCCGTCCGATATCCGGCGGTGGCCAGAAAAAGCGAAGTCGTGCGGGGATCGCCCTTCGTTCCGCGGGCGATCAGCCGATCGCGGACCTCGTCGGCGACTCCCGATTTCCCCAAGGCCCGCAGGCATTCCCACCGGTCCCACAGGTGCGAGGGTTCCGCCGGCGCGCTGTCCGACGGTTCGAGCAGCGGCAGCGCGGTCGCGTAGTCGCCTTCCGCCATCAGCATGCGCGCCTTGAGGGAGAGAGCGGGACGATAGGTCGGCAGGTAGCGGAGCGCGTGCTCGACCGCATCCGAGGCCGAGGACATGTCGCCATGCTGGAAGTAGAAACGGGAGAGATCCACCAGCGCCCACGCGAGAGGCTCGGGAGAGCGCGGGCTACCGGCACTGACGGCCATTTCCGCGAGGGTGATCGCGCTCTCCAGGTCTCCGAGATGCCAGCGAATCCTCGCCGCGCGGAGGTAGGACGGGAGGGAGGGCTTGAGGTTCATCATTTCCTGGTAGGCCTCCGCGGCTCCCGCGACATCGCCCCGGTCGAGGCGCGCGTCGCCCAACAGGCCGTAGTCGAAGGGCCGGCCTCGGCTGGCGACGAGCTGGCCGGCGATGGACTCGGCCTTTGCGAATTCGTGTCGACGGTGGGCGAGGTGACCCTCGAGAAGGAGAGCGTTGTCCCGGTGATCGGGCAGCCGCGCCAGGTAGGCGGCGCAGTGCTCCGCCAGCAATTCGTAGGCGGGAGAGCTGTCCTTGCGGGCCTTGGCGATGAACAACCATCCCAGCCTCTCCACGGCGGCGGCCCGGTTGGGTTGGTTGTCGAGCGATTGCTGAAAGTGGCGGATCTGTCGTTCGAGGGCGCCGTCCCCTTCCGGCGGAACGGTGACCAACAGTTCGAGATCATCGGCGGCAGGCGCATCGGGAGTTCCCGCCCGCGACTCCATGACGACGAATCCCAACAGGAAAAGAAGCGCGGCGAAACCGAAGCTTCGAACCGGGGGGAAGGACCCGGGGCCCGTCCCCGCCCGGGAGGCCGGTCGATCCGGCCGGCGGGTATGGAGAGAAATTGCCATCTGGGAACTTCTTCGGAAGCCCCGAGACGCCGGATTCAAAAAAACCGGAAAAAAAATCCGGGAAGGTCCCCGTCCGGGATCAGAGCCCCCTCCCCTCCACTTCCCCTGGGCGAGCGCTGCCCGCGTCAGGGACTCAGCAACACGATCGGTCCCTCGTTCTGGGGCACCCCGCCACGGCGCTCGACGCTGATGGCGAACTTGTCCGCGCTGGTCACCGCCGAGACCGGCTTGAAGCGGACCCGGGCGAAGCCATCCTCGCTCACCTGGACCACGCCCGCGTTCACCGGCGCCGACTGGGCGGGATCGACCACCCAGAGCTGGTAATCCTTGTCCACCGGGATCGGCGGCATCTTCTCGAGCTTGAGGACGCCCTCCTGCTCTTCCTCGTCCCAGACGACCAGGGCAACCCCTTCCCTGTACTCGTCGATCGTGGCCTTCAGGGATTCCACTTCAAGCTTGGCGAAATCACGACTCCGGCGCGCCTTCAGCAATTCCCCGCTGAGGGACCCGATTTCCTGTTGCGCCCTCGCGAGCCGGTCACGGGCGTCTTCCTTCTGCTTCCAGAACCAGCCGCATCCGGCGGCGAAGGCGATGGCCGCCGCCCACGCGAGCGCCTCGCGCAGCGGTCGTCGTTTCGCCCCGGCCCGATCCCGATCGGTGCCCGGAAACTCGGCCACCTTCGCCGGTCCGCTCGCGTCCGGTTCCTCGCGATCGATCCGGTCCAGGAGGCGCCCTTTCAGTTCGTCCGGCGGCGACATCGGGGGAATCGACATCGCCAGCACCGCGCTCCCCTCCGAGAGAGCGTCCACCAGGGCCCGCAGCTCCGGGTCCTGCTCCATCGATTGTTCGAAGGCGGCGCGCTGCTCGGCCGAACCCTCGCCCTGAACCCATTCCAGCGCTTCGTCCGCTTTTGGATGTGACAGGAAATCGGTCATCGCTCCACCCCCTTTCCCAGGACACTGCCCCGCAGTTCGAGAAGAGCCCGCCGAATGGTCGTCTTCACCGTTCCCAAGGGACGACCCGATCGTTCGGCGATCTCACCATGGGTCATGCCATCGAAAAACGACCAGCGCAACAATTGCGCCTTGGCGGGTTCGAGGGCATCGACCGCTTCCCGGACCAGCCGCCATTCTTCCCTTCGAGCCGGCAGATGCATTTCGTTCCCGGGATTCCCCAGCACCTCGGACTCCTCCCTCGCCTTATTCCGCGTGCGATCGCGACTTGATCGCTTTCTCACCCGGTCGATGACCCGCGAGCGAAAAATCATCACCGCCCAAGTGAACGCCGACGCCCGGGTCGGGTCGTAACCCGGGGCCTTTCGCCAGAGTTCCTCCATTCCCTCGAGAAAAACGTCCTCGGCCTCGGTGCGATCGCCCAACATCTGGACCGCGAGGGAATAGAGTGGTGTCGATAAACGGTCGTAGAGGCGGGCAAAGGCCTCCCGGTCTCCTCGCCCCGTCCGTTCCAGCAACGCATTGTCGCTGGTTTCCGGGGTAGCGGAGGTGGGTGAGGAAGACATCTCGACCCCGTGGGACGACGGAACCGTTACGGGCTTACCCGATAAATCATCCGGTTTCGGGTGACGCCTTCGCGAGGTCGCGAAGCTTCGCCGAGCCGCATCGACTCAGGTTGGGAATCCCCGGCTCCTGGTGGCAGCCGATCGCCGCCAACACCGAGACCGAGACCTACAGGACGCCGCGATTGGTTCGCCTATACTCCACCGTGGCCGCGATTCAGGCCCGTGATCGGCGACAGGTAGATCGGGTCGAAACCCTTGATCTCTTCCCGAAGCTCTTCCCCCGGATCGCCGTAGACCAGGAGGCGCTTGTTTCGGACCGGAGCAAAGAAACGAGAGGCGAATTTGTCCGAGAAAGTCTTCATGTGCGCGAGCGCCGCCTCCGGATCGGCATAGCGCTCGAAGACCTGCGCCGTGGTCTTGTCCTCGCTGATCGACCACCGGTAGGTCAGGGTCCCCGGTTCCCGCGCTTCGATTTCCGCGACGATCTCCCGCAGCAATTCCCGCCAGGGTGCGACCTTTTCCGGATCCAGGGTGAGATCCAGGGTCCAGAAAACCGGATGGTCGTTCATGATGGGACCAGGTTGGGATGATTGGGAAACAGATGTCAAGGAGTGTAAGCCTGGACGGCCACGGTTTCTCCGCTTCTGGCTTGCTAAGGGATAGCCAAATCAGTCACCATCCGGTCCATGAAGGTTACGTGGATCGTCAGCTTGAGCCTGGTGCTATGGGAAGTTTCGGAAATTCATGCTCAGGAAAAAGGACCCGATTCGATCGCGGTCGAAGAGATCCAGCGCTACCAGGACTACGAGAACCTGGAGAGCATCACCAGCACCGAGCTGAGCCCGGACGGAACCTTCGTCTACGCCGCGTCCTTCAATGCCGATACCGCAACGGTATGGCGGCGGGACGCGGAGACGGGAAAGGTGGAACACGTCCAGACTTTCTCGGATCCTGAGACGGATGGCCTGCTGGCGCTCCGAATGTCGCCGGATGGAAAGTACCTCGCCGGTGCCTCGATCAAGAACATGGTCACGCTGTATTTCCGGGACGAGACGACCGGACAAGTGGCGCTGCTGCACGCCATCCGGGCATCGGAGAATGGGGCCGGGCCTTTCCGCTTCCCTATCGAGGTGCGGTTTTCGAACGACAGCCGTTTCGTCTACGCCGCCTGCTCGGGATCGCTCGAGGTGTTTCGCATCGAGGACGACCAACTCGTGGGTGTGCAGAGCGAGACCGCCAACGACCGGGTATCGGGCCTCCGGGATGTCGATCTGTCGCCCGATGGGAAATTCCTCTACACCACCGGAGGCCACACGCTGGTGGTGTTCTCCCGGAATCCCGAGACCGGAACGGTGACCCACAGCAGCAGCCTGGTCAGCGGTATCGATGACCTCGCCGCCTTGAATGGCGTCAACTCGGTCTGCTGCAGCCCGGACAATAAACACGTCTACCTCTGCTCCGGGCGCTTCGTCGAGGACAGTGCCGTGATCGCCCTGGAACGGAAATCGAACGGCAGCCTCGAGGTCATCCAGACCTGGCTGAATCCGATGAACGGTGGCCTCTTCAGCGCGGACGTCAACGTGCAGACGATTCCGTCTGAAGTGTTTTCCGGAGGCAACGAGATCGAGGTGTCCCCCGATGGAAAGGAAGTGTGGGCCCTGGGGACGGAAAGCGACACCGTGGTTCGCTTTCGCCGCGAACCCGAGA
>JAUIGT010000438.1 GCA_030432615.1 Verrucomicrobiia bacterium | reverse complement strand
CGCGGCATCCAAGGGCGCGATCATCGCCTTCAGTACGAGTATCTTCCCTGACCTGGCCCGGCTCGCCAGCCCGGTGTTTCATGTCGATGAGAACGATCCGCCGCTGCTGCTCATTCACGGCGACCAGGATCCCCAGGTCCCGATCAACCAGTCCCACGAACTGGAGGGAGCCTACGAGACGGCGGGAATCGGCGAACGCGTTCGCTTCGAGGTCATCCACGGCGGCGCCCACGGTGGGGAGGGCTTCTACGACGCGGAACGGATCGCGCTGATGGCGGCCTTTCTTCGGGAAGCGGCTGGCGGGGAGCGGTAGGGGATGCACTGGATGCCCCGGAGTCCCGGTCCTGTCATTTCTTCGTCGCATCCGCGTCCCTCGACCAGGTCATCCGCAGCAGCGAGGTCCCGGCCCAGTCGGCGGCGAGGTGCACGTGTTGACCGTCTTCCACGCCGAGCACTTCGAGGGTGAGATGGGCGATGTCGTCCCAGGAATCCATGGTGGCGTCGCCGCCCTGCTCGGTGAAATCGGAGCAGCCGATGGCGAGGCTCTTTTCGCCGGGGCGCACCTGTCGGGCGAAGACGAAAGACTGTTTCTGTTTTTCGTTGTTGAGGAATTCGTTCTTGGAGATCCGCAGGCGGAAGGAGGCGGGTTTCGCGATCTCGCCGAAGTGACAGACGAGCCTGGCGTCCGACGAAGGCACCGCGCGCTCGGGCTCCTGGAAGCGGTAGGTGCGTAGTCCACGGGCGGCCATGCCGGCGCTCCAGCCGTGGAGTCCGTCGGTGGTGAAGTCGTGAAACACCGCGTGGGTCTTCGCGTTTTCCCGCAGGCTTCCGGCCTCGATGGTCCCGGGATAGTGGGCGTGCAGGTCGGAGGTCAGGGAAAAGGTCGAGGTCGTTCCCTCGAACGTCTCGGTTTCCTCGTCGAGGCGGTAGGTGCACTGGGCGAAGACGAAGAGGGGGAGTTGCGGACGCAGGGGAACGGCCGTGGCCCAGGCGCCGGCGTCGGTCTTTTCCGCCGCGGCCGTCTTCCAGAAGCGAGAGCGGGGATTCGGATCATGGCTGTAGAGAATTTCCACGGAGGCGATCCGATCGAGTGCCGACGGTGTCACCGTGAAGGCGGCGGTATCTTCGCCCACTTCCAGCGTCGAGGCGGGGCGCGGCGGCAAGGGGCTGCCGGTTCCCTTGAGGTGGTGATCGAACCAGCGATCGATCAGCACCCACTGTTCCGGCCCGAGCGAGTGATTGTAGTGCAGCAGGTAAGACGCCTGCCAGGCATCGTGTGGCAGCGAACGGGCGCCCTCGAAGGTTCGTTCCATGATGCCGTGGAAGTCGTTGCTCGCGTTGAGAATGAGAACCGGGCACGCGATGTGGGGCCAGTAGGCGGCGCGGTCGTTGGTGAGGGCGAAGAGTTCCGGGTTGGGAAAGCGTCCGGCCTGCGCGGTTCCGGGGAGCCCGGGAAAGTCCACGGTCAATCCGCCGGCGCCGCCGACCATGGGAATGGCGGCCTTCACCCGCGGATCGATGGCGGTGAACACGGTGAGGTTGCCGCCCATCGAGTAGCCGGTGATGCCGAGCTTTTCGCCATCGACTTCCGGCTGCTGCTCGAGGTAGGTCAATCCGCGCCGGGTCGCGCAGGTGAGGAGAAACCAGTTCCCGTTCCGCGCGCTGGGAACGGTGTCGATGGTGTGCTCGTCGGGCTCGAGGTTGAGCTTCACGTTCTTCCGCAGCGCGCCGGGATAGAACTGCGGCCCCTGGGTGGGGTCGAGCTTGCCCCAGTCGGTGTTCGTCTCGATGCCCTCGACGATCTCGCGTCCTCCCCAGTTGATGTCGAGGGTGGCGTAGCCCTGGCGGGCGAAATACTCGCCGCGTTTCCGTTCCGCCCGTTGCCCGCCGCCGTGCGCCCAAACGAAGGCGGGCAGGTTTATCCCGCCCTCGGGAAAGGTGTGGAAAGCCGCGACCTTGCAGGGTTCGCCTCCGAAGGTGCAGACGGTGTAACGGACGTAGCGGCAGACGATGCCGTCCTCGTTCCATTCCTTCACGATCTCGATCTCGAGCGGCTCGGCGCGAAAATCGAGGCCATCCCAGAGCGCTTCGACCGAGCGCGCCACCTGGCTTTCCTCGGTCCACGGCGTGAAGGTATCTTCGGCGTTCGCGATGGGCGCGAGCAGCAGGCAAAGAGTGAGCAATATCGTGGAGGGGGTAGACATGGCGGCAGCCTAGCAAACGGAGGCTCGATGCCAAGCCCGCGAAGGCGAAACGCGAACGACCGGATGCATTTCTCCCTTGGGCTTTGGAGGAAAGCGGCTTTGTTGGCGCGATGACAAGTTCTCCGGTTCAGGACCGCGACCAGGATCCCGCTTTCGTGCGGCGGGCCTTTGCGTCGATTGCCGATCGCTACGTGCTGACGAATCACGTGCTCAGCCTGGGCATCGACGTGCTCTGGCGCCGGCGGGTCGGGAAAATCGTGGCGTCGGGTTCCCCGAGCCGCGTGCTCGACCTGGCGACGGGCAGCGGCGATCTCGCGGAGGCGGTGCAGGAGGCCTGCGGTCCGGATACCCGGGTGGTGGGTGCGGATTTCTGCGCGCCGATGTTGCGTCACGCGCGGGAACGGGGATTGACCGACCTGGTGGTGGCGGATGGAATGCGCCTACCGTTCGACGACGAGTCCTTCGACGCGCTGACGATCGGCTACGGCCTCCGCAACATGGAGTCGTGGGCGGGAGCGCTCCGGGAAATGCGCCGGGTGCTGCGGCCGGGCGGTCGCCTGGTGATTCTCGATTTCTCGTTGCCGAAATTCCCGCTCCTCCGTGGTCCCTACCGTTTCTACCTCCATCGCGTTCTCCCGGCACTCGGCGGATGGCTGACGGGAAATCGGGAGGCCTACGCCTACCTCGGCGACTCGATCGAGCGCTTTCCCTCGGGAATGGCGATGACCGGGCTGATCGAGGCGAACGGATTCAACCGGGCGGAGTCGATTCCCCTCTGGGGCGGAATTTCCTCGATCTATGCCGCCGACAGGGCTCACGCTACTCCGGCGTCGTCACCCGGGTCCCCAGCGGTGGAATGATCAGGTCGCGGTAGGTCTTGTAGTCGATCTGGAAGATGTCGGGCGAATCGTCGAGACGACCATAGTAATTCTCCAGCGAACGATCGGCGGCGCTGACGGCCTCGTTGGCCTTGGCGAAACGAAGGAGGTGGGTGGTCGGCCTGGCGTCGCCGGTGGCGCGATCGACCTTTTCGAGGGTGACCTCGATCTCGGCGTCGGGAGTGTTGAGGGCCTGGAAAGCCTGTGGCGAGGGCGTGATCCAACGGTTGGCGGTCAGGGCGCCGAGGGTGTTCCGGATCTTGCGGACCGCCTCCCGGTTGATCTCGTCCTTCCTGTTCTCGCCATCGAGCGTCGCGTCCCAGTCGTCGCGGCGGTAGTCGTAGGTCAGCTCGATCTCGGTGCCTTCCGAGGCCCGGCGTCGCACGATCTTTCGCAGGCTGATGGGATTGAAGGCGAGGATGCGCAGGTCCTTCCACTTGAGCGGATGGGTGGGGACGTTCTCGGCAAAGGTGGGGTCGATCTCGTAGAGAAAGGGTTCACCCGAGAAACTGGCGAAGAGGCGGTGGCTGGGAACGCCGTTCACCTCGGTCTCGACGTAGCCGAGGTTCAGCACCTTCTTGGCGATGCCGAGTTGTCCCGCGCTGCCGGCCGGCGCCCCGTCGGGGGCGGTGTCGGGTTGCCGCTCGTAGTGGCTGATGGCGACCTGGACGGCCGGCTGGGCGAGTCCGTATTCGGCGGGATCGGTGTCGGCATCGGCGACGAAGTCGAGGACCTCCTCTTCGTTGATGGCCTCGATCAGTTGGATGATCTGTCCGCGATTGGCGAACTCCTCGGTGCCGTTGCGTTGGGAAAACCACTCCACGCCGTCCGGGGTGCGGGCGGTCTTGAGGATGACCGGAGGATTGGCGTGGCTGTCGATGCGGATGGCGAAGACGGTCTGGAGGGGAATCGCCGCGAGATGGGGATCGCGGAAGGCGTTGGGAGAAGTGGGCAGCGAGTCGAGCAGGTCGGTGCGCAGCTCGAAGACGGCGGGACGATCGGAGACCCGCGCCTCGACCAGTGGGAGCGCCCGCCCGGCCTCCTCGTCGTCGGCCTTGTCCTCGCGGGCGGGGTTCAGGTAGATGGTGAGGGGCTCCTCGACTCCGTAGCGACGCAACTGGAGCGCGACGCTGCCGTCGGGCACGGGATTCGGCGGCGGTCCGGGCAGGTCCCCGCTTTCGATCACCTCCTCCACGCGCAAGGCGGTGAGGGCTGCCAGCAGTTTGTCGATTCGCTCGAGGTCGGCCCGTGTCTGCAGCGGACGAACCAGGGTCCAGTCGGCCGTCGGGGGTGTGATCTTCCGCTTGATCTCGATGTCGCCGCGCGGGGTCTTGACCACGATCTCGACGATCTGCTCGGTCGGGGCCAGGAAAAGGTGACGGTCGCGGAGGGCGGCGACGGGATCGTCGAGGAGCTTGCGCGGATTTCCATCGACCACGTAGACGTCGGGCCGATCCTCGTCTTCGGGTACGCGGGCGTAGAGGGAGTTGGTCAAGGGGGTGGGATTCCCCAGCAGGACGACGTGGGCGGGTTCTTCGGGTGCCTCCTCGCCTTCCGCGGGCCCGGAGAAAAGTTCCACCCGGATGACCTGCTCGCCGGTGAGTCCGAGCGCCTCGGGCTGGAGTTCTTCGCGGCTGCCGATGTCATCGACCGGGATCTGGTCGAGCACGGTGAGGTGCGAGAGCAGGTCGAGGAGCGACTCCATGACTTCGGGATCGGCCCGGTCGGCCACCGGGGACTCGATGAACCAGTAGCCATCCTTCCGGCCGAGCACGGTCTCTCCGCCGGGGCGCTTGATGACGATTTTTCCGATGGTGTCGGGCTCCAGCCGCAACAGGGCGACGCCGGAATCGTCGCCATCGGCGGACGTGGGCGCCTGCCGTAGATCACGCTCCGACCACCAGATGACGACACCGAGGACGACGCTGGTGAGAAAGAGCAGGAGCGTGGTGAGGGGTCTCATGGGACGAACGAAACGGGAATTCAATCAGGCGCGCCGGATGAACCAGACGAAACCGGCGGCCAGGAGAGCCACGGTGGGGATGACGAGAATGATGAGATTCTGCAGCAGGCTGAGCTTGGCGGGATCGACCGAGAGCACGTAGGCGGTCGGTTTCCGCGGGGAAATGCCGACGAGTTCCTCGCGGTCGAGCGCCCAGTTCAGCGTGGACATCAGGAAGTCGGCGCTGACCTTGGAAGTGTTGCCCTGGGGATCGATGAGGTTGGGATTGCTGATGACGACGAGGCGCGAGGTGGATTTCTTCAGATCGGGATCGGCCATTCCTCCACGCACCACCGAGGCGGCGGTGAAGAGCGGCCAC
>JAUIGT010000437.1 GCA_030432615.1 Verrucomicrobiia bacterium | reverse complement strand
AAGGGAATCCGGGTCAACGCGATCGCCCCGGGCGCCATCAAGACCGACGCGCTCGCCACGGTGCTCAATCCGGAGGTGGAACAGGCCATGCTGAAGCACACCCCACTCGGCAGACTCGGGATTCCCGACGATATCGCCTACGCCGCTCTCTTTCTCTGCTCGCAGGCCTCCTCCTGGGTTAGCGGACAGATTCTCACCGTCAGCGGGGGGGGAGTCCAGGAACTGGACTGATCTCGCCTCCGACCCACTATCCACATCCCAAACAGCAAGATACCAAGACCATGAACCAGTTCGACCCCTTCGCGGATTTCCGCATGGACAATCATGTCGCCATCGTAACCGGTGGCGCACAGAATATCGGAGCCGGGATCGCCAAGACGCTTTCCGGCGCCGGGGCCAAGGTGATGATTGCCGACCTGAACGGCGAAAAGGCGGCAGAGACCGCCGCAGCAATTGCCAAGGAGACCGGTAACGAGTGCACCGGGATGGCCTGCAATGTTACCGACAAAGCCGATATCGATTCGGTTGTTTCGGCGACAGTGGATTCCTTCGGAGGAATCACGACCCTGGTCAACAACGTGGGCTGGGGAAGGCGGCAGGAAGATCCGGAAGCGATTCCCGAGGAGGAGTTTGTCGAGTCCTACAAACTGAACACGATCAGTGCCTACCGCATGAGCATGGCCTGCCTGCCCTACCTGGAAAAGGCGGAGAATGCGGCCATTGCGAATTCGGGATCCTTCTCCTCCGCGATGCCGGCCGCCGATATCCTCCCCTACGGCACGGCCAAGGCGGCGCTGAACCAGATGATGGTGTCGCTCGCCCACCGACTGAACAAGCGGGTTCGCGTCAATTCCATCCTCATCGGCACGGTCATGACCGCGGGCTACGGCGACGCCGGTGTCTCGCCCGAGATGCAGGAGCGCCTGAGCCACCCCGACAACCTGACGGGGCGTCCCGGCAGCGCGCAGGACGTCGCCAACGCCATGCTCTGGCTCTGCTCACGGGCTTCCGGCTGGGTCAGCGGGCAGACGATCAACGTGCACGGCGGCGGCAGCGTCGTCCGGCTCTTCGGAGAGTAAGTAAAGCTCATCCGCCACGCTCACCCGGTCGTCCCCTCCGGCCGGGTCGGCGTGTCTCGGTTCCATCCGGCTTCCATGAACGTCCCGAATCGCTCCGAAATCATCAAGGGTTCGCTGATTCAGGCGGCCGTGAACACCGTCATCAACGCGGTGATCAACTTTTTCCAGGTTCGAGGGAAGGACGTCCACCTTGTCACCTCGGATTCGATCACCTCGGGCAGCGACACCGTCATCGGGCATTCCGTCTTTCTCGCGGTTTCGCTCGCGGTGATCTTCACGCTGCTGGGCTTCAAGTCTCTGCGTCCACTCCTCCCGGAGGTAAGCTGGAGCGAGGTCGTCCGCATGGCGATCAAGAATGGGGTTTTCGCGTTCGGGCTGGTGGTGATTGCCGGCGTGCTCTGGCAACGGGCGTTCCCGGACCTTACGGTGAGCACGATCGGCGCGGCACTGATCGCCGGCGGAATCGCCGGGTTTGCCTCCGGTGTGACGAACTACTCGACGGTGACACGACTGCTCGAGAGATTTCGCCCCGTCGCGGAGTCGTCTTGAACGCAGAGGGGGGCAGTGTCCGATTCGACGTAGGGGAACATCATGATGATGAGAAAGAAGTTGGCAGCGCACCCGATCATTCATCGAAAGTCGAGGGGCAATCCTTGGTTCTCCCGGTGGACGGTCTGCCTATGGGCGGCGGCTTTCGGAGGAATCCCGGCAGGAGGGCACGGCGAAGAGCTGAGCCGCTCCCCGGCGTCGGATACCCCGGCTCCCGGCGTCGTTCGGACGGCCCTTCCGCCGGACGAATTGGAGGGTTTGCCGTTGGCCTTGGTTTTCTACGATCTGAGAGGCACGTCTCGAATCGAGGGTGGCGACGAGCAGGCCCGCGATCGCATCGAAAGGGCATTTCGGGTTCGGGCCGGCAGATCCTTCGACCCTCTCGTCGTCTCCATCGGTGTGGCGAGAGTGAGAAACCTGGAGTTCGTGCGACAGGCCGACTACACCGTCTACGAGTCGAGTCGGCCCGGCCATTTGGTTCTCGCGCTTTCCGTGGTGCTCGGTCCGGGGGAAGACGCGGCGGACTCGCCTGATCCGGCACCGGAGCGCGAGGCGGCTTTCCCGGTTCTGTATCGGGACGAGGACACGATGCTGCGTCTGCTCCTCAACGGGGGAATCGGGTTCTACACCGACGTGAACCCGTGGTTCGGGAATGCCCCCGCTTTCACCAGCCTCAATCCGGTCGCCACGAGTCCGGCAGTCGACCGGACGGCCTCCTGGTTCGAGTCGAGCGTGGAATACGGGCTCGGCGGGGTGCGCCGGGTCGGGAGCGACGACTTCTGGGCCTACGGCGCGGCGACCTACCTCACGTCCTTCGCTTCCGGGCAGGATCTTTTCCGATCCGATACCCGGAACTGGACCGCGATCGAGGACGCCTACGCGGGCTTCGTCTTTCAGCCCTCGGGCTCGGATTGGGTCGTCAACGCCTCGGGGGGACGCCAAAACTGGCAGCTCAACGACGGATTCCTGTTTTCCCAGTTTGCCTCCTCGGCCAATGCCGGGCCTCTTCCGGGCCTTTTTCTCAGCCCGCGAACCGCCTACGAGATGACCGGTCTGCTCAAGCTCCACAACAAGAATCTCACCTTGGAGGGATTCTACCTCGACCCGAACGAACTGATCGACAGCAGCACTGCTTTTTCCGGGATCAATGTTGCCTACCACTCACCGGGGAATTGGGGCGGGTCTTTCGCTTATTATGAAGTGCCCGAGTCCAACACCACCTTGGCGGCGGGACCGGGCATGAGGGTTCCGCGTGAGGGCCAGCAGACCGCGAACTTCCGTCTCACCACGAATCAGCTTTTCGGTATCGAAGGGCTGGAACTGTCCGGAGAGTCAGCCTATCAAACCCATCGCGACGTCGAATGGGACGCCTGGGCCTACTACGGTCGGCTCGGACATTCCTTCCGCGACCTCCCCTGGACGCCCAACCTGAGCTATCGCTACGCCAGCTTCAGCGGAGACGATCCGACGACCCCCACCTACGAAGGGTTCGATGCTCCCCTGTCGAGCGGACTCGACACCTGGGTTCAGGGGATCAATAGCAGGAAGGTCGCATCCAATTCCAATCTCGACAGTCATCGCATCCGCCTGAACGTCGCTCCCTCGCCCAAACTTTCGCTGACGCTCGACTATTTCTGGCTGCTGGCAAACGAGCCTGCAGGTGGCCCTCGTGAGATCGGCCAGGAGATTGATCTTGGAATTCGTTGGGCGATCAACCCAAACCTGTTCTTCCTCGGTGTCGTGGGCGTCGGTTTTCCGGATGATCAACTTCGACAGCGCGCCGGTAGCAGCCTCGAACCTTGGAGCACCTTTCAGGCCTCTCTTTTCTGGAACTTCTGAATCTTGCTAACCAATCTCGTGTCGTGTGGTAACAAAGATTCTCTCACCCGGATTTTATTCGAGGATCACCAGGAAGGGCATCAGCCAACCATGGACGGTGGAAACGTGCTGGCATGGGAGTGCGGGCTTTTCCCTGGTCGGCTGGCGTAGCAGTCCCTGGCATACAGGCATATTTGTTCGGAACAATGAAGGCCGAATACTCTGAAGCAAAGAATATCGAAGTAGACGGTGAAGTCCATGCGGACCGGCGCGGTACATCCTTTCTGGTGAAGTGGACTGTTCGACTCCTGCTTGTCGTCCTGCTGAGCCCACTCGCCGCACCGGCACAGGAAGTGGCGCCGCAGAATCTACCGACAGAATCCGGGCAGGGAACATCGGCGATCTATCCTTCCGAGCTCGATGACCAGTCGTTGGATCTCGAGGAATTCCAGCTTCGATTGGTGCCGCTCACTGCTCCTGAGCTCGCCGCTCTGGCAGAATCGTGGCAGGCAGCAGCGCGTGGTGCTGCTCAGGACGTAGTCGACGTTTCCCTGGAAATTCGCAACGCGGAGCCCAACGAGGTGCCGAAACTGCGCGAGAAGCGACTCGAAATGCTCGACAAGCGAACCGCCGTGTTCGAGAAGCTCTCGGCGGTGATTTCTGGATTCGAAGCCAAGGGTGGGGCCGCAGAGGAAGCTGCAGCCATGCGCGGTTATCTCGAGGCGGTCGTCGCGGCAAGCAAGTCGCAGCTCACATTCCAGGAGTTCAGCGACGGCCTTCTGAAATGGTTGACCTCTCCTGACGGCGGCGTCGGGGTAGGCACCCGTCTCGCCATCATTGCTGCCTCCTTTTTTGGACTGTTCCTCGTTGCCCGGATCATAAGAGGCTGGGCGCGACGTGCTTTCGTGAGGGTGCCGCAGCTCTCCAAGTTGCTTCGCGGTTTCCTTGTCATGGTGGTCTACTGGCTCACGATCGCGTTCGGTCTCATGGTTGTACTCGCTGCCCTGGGGGTGGACATCACGCCACTGTTCGCGCTGGTGGGGGGCGCCTCGTTCATCGTCGCATTCGCGCTCCAGGAAACGCTGGGTAATCTCGCCGCCGGATTGATGATCATGATCAATCGGCCGTTCGACGAGGGCGATTTCGTCAAGATCGCCGGACTCGGCGGAAAGGTGAAACACGTGTCCGTGGTTTCGACGACGGTGGCGACACCGGACAACCAGGTCATCGTGATTCCAAACTCGAAGGTCTGGGGCGATGTCATCACCAACGTGACCGCATCCGACAAACGCCGGGTCGATCTCGTCTTCGGTATCAGTTACAGAGATTCGATCGAGAAAGCCCAGGGAATTCTCGAAGAGATCACGGCGAATCACCCTCTCGTCCTGGACGATCCCGAGCCTGTCATCAAGGTCCATGAACTGGCCGATAGTTCCGTCAATTTTGTAGTCCGCCCCTGGGTGGTGACCGAAAACTACTGGGATACCTACTGGGATTTTCAGCGCAAAGTGAAGGAGGCATTCGATGCCAACGGGGTTTCGATTCCTTTCCCGCAGCGGGACCTGCACGTCCACGTTGCAGACAGTGACGAGGGTGATTCGGGGAAACCTCGGAACCGTAGGAGGCAGTAGCTTCAGGAAGGACTATTCCCGAGAGCATCTTGAGACCTCAGGCATCGGGATCCTCTTCGGATTCCGCTAAGGCCCGCGCATCCATCACCACTCGTGCCGCCGACCATCGAGGTGGAGCGATTGAAGGGAACGGAAACAGGGGAGGAAGTTGCCAGCGGTTGAATTGGGGTGTAGTACTTGCGGAAGTTGTCGATTTTGAGTTCCCGCAACACGCTCAACATCAACGACAAGGGCCTGTAGCTCAGCGGTTAGAGCAGGGGACTCATAATCCCTGGGTCGTGGGTTCGAACCCCACCGGGCCCACCATTGTTTATCAATGGGTGATGAGTCTTGGAGAA
>JAUIGT010000436.1 GCA_030432615.1 Verrucomicrobiia bacterium | reverse complement strand
CAGCGCCCGGACGCTCAGCCTGCCGATGTTCGGCGATCTCGGCGAAGAGCAGATCGATCGCGTGGCCGAGGTGCTTCGGCAGGGCTCCTGAATCCGGCGCCGGGAAAGACGTTCCCTCGCAAGAGTCCCCATCCATGAATGCCTCCCTCAAGCAGCGATTGAAGTCCGTGGCCCGGCCGGTGATTCGCCGGCTCTCGCCGCCCCCGGTCTTGCCGTCGGCGCCGGCCGAACCCGACCCGGCCGCGAAAACGGTTTCGCGGCATTTCATCGACCAATTTCTCCAAGCCAATCGGGACGCCGTCTCTGGCCGTGTCCTCGAACTTTCATCGTGCCCGCTGATCGACTCTTCCGGGGGGGAATCAGCCACCGTGGTCGATCACTTCGAGTTCCCGCAGGACGAGGACTCCTCCGACGCCGAGTTCTGGAAAGACCTTCCCTCCGCCCACTACGACTGCGCCATCGTGGTCGAGACCCTGGAAGGAATCTTCGATCTCCGGACAGCGGCGAGGGAGATCGCCCGCATCCTGAAGCCGGGCGGCACCCTGCTCGCCACGGCAACCACCACCGGCGCCCTCGGGCCGCGGGAGAATCGCCCGGTCTACTGGCGCCTGACGCCCGTATCCCTGGGACGGCTGTTCGAGGAAGTGTTCGGAAAAGACTCGGTGACGACCGATGCCTTCGGGAACTACCGGACCTGCCTCGCTTCGCTTGCGGGAATCCCCGTGGAAGAGATCGAAACCGAGGCACTGGCGGAATCTTCTCCCCTGTTCGTGCAGGGAGTCACTCTTCGCGCGCTCAAACCGAGCTGACCACCGTGGCCGTGAACCCGCTCCAGGTCACCGATTCCTTCTCCCCGTCACGACGCCCGCCGATCGACGAAGGGAATGCTTCGGGGGGCCGTTTCCGATCCGGGCAGGTATTTTTCCCGGTTCTGCTCGAAGAGCTGGCAGGCCGTCTCGTAGTCCTCGATGCGACCGATGTCGAGCCACTCGCCCGTCATCTCGTGGCAATGAATGGGCACGCCCGCGTGGCGGAGAGCGAGCATCAAGTTGGGCAGGTCGAAATGTCCCTGGGCGGGGATGTAGTCCAGCACCCGGCGGCTCATCGCGTAGATGCCCATGCTGACCGTGAAATGCTCGATCGGTTTCTCGATGTAATTCCGCATCAGTCCGTCCTCCACCTCGAGAACCCCGAGGTCGATTTTCTGCTCCTTGCGATAGGTCGCGATCGTCGCGGTCCGATCCTGGGCCCGGTGCTCCTCGAAGAAGCCGCCGAAATCGAGCGTGGTGAGAACGTCCCCGTTGAGGACGAGGAAATGGTCCTCGAGGCCGTCGATGAGCCGGAGCGGGGCCGCCGTTCCCAGCGGCTGGTCTTCCACCGAGTAGGTGATCGACAAGCCGAGACGCTCCCCGGTTCCGAAAAAGGCCTTCACGAGGTGCGCCATGTGATTCACCGCCATCACCACGTCGGTGACCCCGTGGTGCCGGAGCTGTTCCAGCACGACTTCGAGAATCGCGCGGTCGCCAATCGGAACCAGCGGCTTCGGGATCGTGGTAGTGAAAGGACGGAGACGGGAACCAAGCCCTCCTGCCAGAATGATTGCCTGCATGATCTTGAATTCCTCGGTCGGTGTTCGTGCTCGTGAACCATTCCCCCTTTCGAAGTGAGAACGGTCTCGTAATTCTGAAAATTCTATCAATCCTGCGAGCGAAAATCAATAAAAAGATTGCAATTTTTATAAAAATCTGGAATTTTCCGAGCAGAGCTATTCACTGGAACCAACCAACCTACGGAAGCATGAATCACAGGGAGGACCCCCGCTTGGAGGATCTGGCCGTACTTATCGCGGTCTACAACGACCAGGAAGCCCTGGTGAAGGCGCTGGACTCCATCCGCGAGCCGGACAACTCATTCACCGTCGTCATCGTCGATGGAGGGAGCGACCGGCGCCCGGACATCGACGAGTCGCGCTACCCCTTTCGCATCGTCCTCATCGAACAGGAAACCAACGAGGGCCTCGCCAGCGGACTCAACGTCGGCATCGACTACATCCGCGCCCAGGGTTTCCGCTACCTCGCCCGCCTCGACGCCGGAGACGAACAGCGGGAAAATCGTCTCACCCTGCAGTATGAGCGTTTCCAGGGATCGGAGGACCTGGTTCTCCTGGGCAGCAACGCGGTCTTCGTCGATGAAGAAACCGGACAGGACCTTTTCGTCACCAACCTTCCCCGTTCGTGGAAAGCCATCAAGCGGTGGAACGTCTTCCGCACCTGTTTCATTCACCCGACAGTCATGATCCGGCTCGAACGGCTCGACCCGGCTCTCCGCTACGACCTCGACTACCCGCACATCGAGGACTACGTCCTGTTCCGGCGCATTTCCGAGCGTTATCCCAGCGAGGTCCTGGAGGCGCCCCTGCTCGACTGCTACGTGCGCAAGAGCGGCATTTCCTGCCGGAGCGAGCGCGCCCAGCTGATCTCGGGCATCCGGCACCACCTGAAGCATCCGCGTCCCTGGAATCCGCTCTGGTACGCCTATCTCGCGAAGCGAGTCGCCTTCCTGGTGATTCCCCCGGCCTGCCGGCAGCTTCCCAAGCGTTGCCTGAATCTCATCAAGAAACCCTCCCGAACCCATCGCCCTCGGTCGCGGGCCGTCCTCTCCCACGCCAGCAAGTGAGGAACCGCCCCCGACGAAGGACTCCCCTATTTCCGGGCGCAAACCCCGACGTTCTGCAGAAAATGGTCCGACTTCTCAGCCAGCGCTCCCTCCGGCAGATCTTCCGTCGCCAGCCCCGTGAGCCACGCCAGGCAGCCAGCGAAGTTTCCGTATGCGCTGACTTCAACGTTGTCCTCCCCGAAGACCGGCCGGAAGAGGCGCTCGAAGGCAGCCGGCGTGAAACGCCAGCATTCGACCCCACCCAACTCCGAGTCGAGCGGAGAAAGACTCGGAGCCGTCGCCAGCAGGACCCCGCCCCGCCTGAGTATCCGATGAGCATGTCCGATCGCCCGTTCCAGTTCGAAGATGTATTGCAGCGTCTCCGTGAGGAGAAAGCAATCGTAGCTCTCGTCGGGCACCGAGTCCGCCGAAGCCAGGTCCGTAACCACCGTCGCCCGCGGATTGGAGGCATCGATGTCCAGCACATCGGAAACCGTCACCTCGTCCCCGAACTGGTCGGTGTAACGCCGGTCCTTGACCTCGAGCACCCTTCCCCGAATCCAGCGCCGATGCGACGCCACGAACTCATCGACGTAGTGACGACTGACCGGGGTGCCGCGTTCCGAGCCCCATTTGACGCTCGACGGACGCCAGGGAAGGCGATTCCCCGCGCAACGCTTCCGGGCCATCGGCCACCACGACTCCGCTCGTTCGCCTGCGATCTCTTGCTTCATGTCTGGAAGATTCTGTCGGGGAAAACCCTGGAAAGACCGCCTGGAATGCCCTCGGCCCTACCCTTTCGACTTTTCGCGTGATTTCACAATTTACGTCAGTATTCAGATTTTTCGTAGTAATTCTCGCCCGTCCAAGCTTCGCTGATGCATTCGAACCCGCAGCGCGCCAACGCCCTTGAGCCGGCCCGGAAGGTTTCCCAACCGCGGGAAACCGGCTTGGTTCGCGCGTTCCTCCTGCTGACCGGGATCGGACTCGCCGCCACGATCCCCTCGGGGGTCTTGCAGGCCGAGGGTCCCCGCCCCGTCATCCGCCTCGAGCCTGGAGAAACGACGGAACAACTGATGCTGCTCGGTGCCGGGCCCGGCACCCACTTTGCCGCCGAAGGCGTCGTCGCCTACGGCGGGATTTCGGGCCACTTCATCGTGCCTCCCCGTTTCCGCCTGTTCAGCGATCCGAAACGCGATCCGGCCAAGCGGCTCGGCTACGCTTCCATGGCCGAACTGGAACGGAAGGAACTCTCCAACGCCGAGTGCTACCCGGTTCAGTTGCGGGACATGGAAAGCCCCTCGCTCAGCGGAGTCACCGTCATCGGCATGCAGGCGCGCGAGCTTCCCTGGCGGGTCATGAAGGCGATGTGGGACGGCGACGCCCTCGTCGTCCGCGGCTGCCGCGGAGACGTCACCGTTTCCGATGTCTGGTTCGAGAACGTGGAGGACGGCTTCGGTCCCCAGCCGGATCTCCGGTCGTGGACGCTGGAGAATGCCTACATGCGCTACATTCGCGACGACGCCATCGAGAACGACGACCTCATTCCCGGCACCATCCGGAACTGCCTCATCGACGGCTGCTTCGTGTTTCTCTCCCAACGGCCGGACGAGGAACAGACCACCGAGGCGGTCACCGTCGTCGAGGATTGCGTTGTCCACGTGGAAGCCCAACCTCATGACGGTTTCGAGAATCGCGAATGGCGCGACCAGTACATCGAGTTCGGAACCGACGGCATCGGCCGCTCCCCGGGCATGGCCTTCAAGTGGTCCGAAGGGTGCGGGACGGTGCGGGTTTCCGACACCGTCATCCGCATCGATGCCATGTCCGCCAGCGGCCCCAAGGACATGATCTTCCCCCCGGGGACCTACGAGAATGTCGTGCTGGTCTGGACCGGTCCCGGCGACTACCCGGCTCCCCTTCCCCCGGGCGTCCGCCTGACGCGCGACCTGACCGCGTGGAGACATGCCCGCCAGCAATGGATCGACCGCCTTCCTGCCCTTCATCCGGCCACCGCGCGATTGAAGGCCGCCCTTTCCCTCAATCCCTGACCATCCCACCCGTCCCATGGAAACGACTCTCAGCAGTCCACCCGCTCGCCCGATTCCGTCCGACCCGCCCGCCGGACAGAAGAAGATGCGCATCGCGTTCGTCTACCATCGGTCCGACACCATGGGAGGCGCCCCGATCCACCTCCGGGATCTCACCCGGAGACTCAACGAAGAAGGCCATGAAGCCCGCATCTTCATCGGCGGGGACGGGCCTTTTCTCGACAACCTGAGAGAGCATGGCGTTCCCTACGAGCCGTTGAAATTTCTCCAGCGGAATCCGCATCCGCTGCGCGATCTCCCGGCCATCTTCGAGATCACCTCGAAGCTGCGCGCCTTTCGACCCGACCTCATCTCCACCCATTGCGCCAAGGCCGGATTCATCGGTCGTATCGCCGGGAGACTGCTGGGCATTCCCACGATCTACACCCCGCACTGCTGGCCGTTCAGCGCCGGAGCCCCTCACGGACGAATCTACCGCCTGCTGGAAAAAGCCGTGGTCCCCTTCACCCGGCGCATCTTCCTCGTGTCCGAGGACGAGCGATTCGAGGCCCTGGCGAATCGCCTGTGCCGCAACGAACTGATGACGACCATCCACAACGGCATGCTGGACTTCGGCGAACGGCACCGCGCCAACCCTGGCCTGAATCCCCCGAGACTGATGATGGTCGCCCGATTCGAGGAACAGAAGGATCACCGCACGCTCTTTCACGCGCTCG
>JAUIGT010000435.1 GCA_030432615.1 Verrucomicrobiia bacterium | reverse complement strand
TCGACCTGAAGCCGAACGTGCTCAGCATCCTTATCGGGGTGAACGACATCTGGCACAAGCTCAACGGCCGCTACGACGGCACTCCTGAGATCTACCGCGACGGTTACACCGCCCTCCTCGAGCGCACGAAGAAGGCCCTGCCCGACGTCACCCTCGTGATCTGCGAGCCCTTCGTGCTCAGGACCGGCGCGGTCGATGACACGTGGTTCCCCGAGTTCGAGACCCGCCGTGCCTACGCCGAGGAAGTGGCCAGGAAAGCCGGTGCCATCTGGGTGCCCTTCCAGAAGATGTTCGACGAAGCCGTCGCCGCCGGCACCGATCCCGCCTACTGGGCCCGGGACGGAGTCCACCCGACCGTGGCCGGTCATGGCCTGATGGCGAAGACCTGGCGGACTACGGTGGGAATCTGACCGCCCTTCACCCGAGCAATTCGACCAGCACCTGGTCGGCCGCCCGATCAGCGGTCGTATCTCCGGAAACGGGGAGAAGCCGCTCGGCTTCCCCGCTTTCCGGCCGCTCGAAGGCGGCGGCCAGCTTGCGATAGACCGCGTGATCCGCATCGCTCTCGCTTTCCGGATCGCGCGATCTCTGATCGAGGCGCGCGGCAATGGTGTCCTCGTCGGTGTCGACTCGCAGGAGCGCCAACCGGGCGCCGGCAGCTCGAGCAATGTCCCGGGTGAGAGCGCGCTCCTCCCGACCGCGAAAGTTCGCATCCAGGATCACGACTCGCGAGCGATCGGTGGCGTCAGCCGCGCGACGGCGGAGTTCCTCGTAGGTTTTTCGAGAAAAAGCCGGCTCGTAGTATTCCTGCGGAAGCGTTTCCGTCGGATCGATTCCCGCCAGTTCCTTGCGGATCCGGTCGCTGGAAAAAATCGCCCACGCCCCGCCGGACGCCCGAGCCAGGGCCTCCGCGATGCTCGACTTTCCCGACGCCGGCAGGCCGCAGAACATCAACCACCACGGACCGTCCTCCTCGATCGCGGAACAGGCCGCCAATCGCAGATAGCGACGCGCGGTTTCGGCCGCTTCCTGCCTCGCGTCTGCCGACAACTCCTCCTCCCCCGCGGCGATTGCCGAGACCTTGGCGCGCACCATCGCCCGATAGCGAACCAGCGGCGGCATCAGCGCACGCATCTCCGCATCGCCCGTGCCGGCCACGACCGCGTCGAGGTAGGCCTTCGCCAGTTCCGAATGACCGCGAAACCGCAGGTCCATCACCAGGAAGGCATGCTCGGTGGCGACATCGCCGCAACGGAAGCCCGGCTCGAACTCGATGCAGTCGTAGATGGCCACCGGGTCGGTCAGGCAGATGTTGCGGGCGTGGAGATCACCGTGCCCATCGATGACGTGTCCGGACTCGGACCGTTCGATCAGCGTTTCGAGGTGCCGCTCGAAGTCCTTCCGGGTTCGTTTCTCCAGCGACTTGTGTAAACCGAACGGGAACAAGCCCTCCGCGTCCCCGCTCCCGGCCCGCTCACGCGTCTCGTCAAAATTCGCGAGCGCAAACTCCCGAAGCTTCCGCGGATCGCCCCGCTCCCGGGTTTCCTCTCCCCGATCGGCCTCGGCGTGAAAAACGACCATCTTTCTCGCAATCGACTCGATGTCGGCCGGAGTAACCGCGTTATTCTCCAACCGCACATCCAGCATCCGATCCGCCGGCAAGCGCTTCATGTGAACCGCATAATCGACAATGTCGCCCTTGGCGTTCGGCACGAAACTCAAGGCGCCATCCTTATCCCGCCGCAACGGCACAACATCGAGATAAATGTCGAGACAGAGCCGACGATTGAGCCGAAGTTCCTCCTCGCAGAAGTGCTTTCGTTTTTCCAGCGAGGAGAAATTCGCGAAGGGAAGCGAGATCGCCTTCTTCAACTTCCACGCGAAATCGCCGACCACGCACACCACTGAGAGGTGTGTCTGGATGAGCACCACCTCCGCCCCTTCCCCGGGAAAAACATCGGGATTCCGGAGCGATTCAATGCGGTAGGGATCCATACCTTCACCCTCGACCCATGCGGCAGCGGCGGCAAGAAAAGCTCCACTGGGAGTGCGGGGGTCTCGCCCGCTTCATCGGTCGGAAGCGGAGCGCGAGCATCCCTGCTCGCCCCAATCGACCGGGGCGACGAGGGATCGGCGCGCTCCGTTGGCTTCGAAGCGGGCGAGACGCCCGTGCTCCCAGTCGTCGCCTCAGTTCACCCGATCAAACAACTCGTGCGCCTTGGCGATGATGCGTTCCTCCAGTTCCGGTTTCCATGGCCGGCTCTTGGCCTCGTAGCCGCCTTCCAGCAACACCCGCTTGCTCGGCACGTAGCCGCTGTAGGAATTCGAATACCCCGCCACCCAGATGGCGGGACCACGATCGCCGAGTTCCTTCTTCAGGCGCAGGGAGTAGTCGACCACCACCTCGTTGCCCATGGCGATGATCGAAAGCCCGTCACCGAACTGGACCACCTGCACCGGGTAGGGAAAGGGATCGCGCTTCGACTCCTCGGTGAACTCGAGGGACACCGTTTCCATCTCCGTCTTGAGCGGACCGTGCAGTTCACGCTGGTGGAAATACTGCCGCTGGTTGGTTTCCAGAGCCGCCTCCACCGCCGTGGCCAGGCTGCGCCCGTGTCGTTGGGCGTAGAACAACAGGCTGCGCGGATAGGGATTCTGGTCGCCGCTGCAGTTGTTCATGAACATCGCGGTGACTCCCGGATGGTCGGCCTCGAAGTATTCCTGGGCGTAGCCGGCGTAGTCGCCCAGCCACTTCATGAAACCCATCGTGGTGTTGTGGCAGGAATAGCCGAACAACACGGCCTTCAGGTTGCCCTCGGCATCGTCCACCCGCAGCACCGGCACGGTGTGATCGACCACGCCCTCGGGATTGGGATGATTCCGGTAGCCGTCCGGTGTCGGCGTCCGCCGGTTCATGGCGAAACCGCACTTGGCGCTGCTGTAGCTCAGTTTCGAAGGAGCCATCGAGTCGATCGCTTCCCCGATGATCTTCACGATCTCGCCGGAGAGAAAATCGAAGTAATCCTGGGTGTCATCGCGCCCGTAGGAGGGCCCGCAGTGGGTGTGCGAGGCATTCATCAGGAGCGCATGCGGCGGCACCCCATACTTTGCCTCCACCTTCTGCTCCACGTCTTCGCGAAGTTTCGAGATGATCCCGATCAGATCGGTGGTCACGATGACCGCCCGATTGCCTTCGCCGTCCTCGATCGCCAGTGCCTTGGCGAAGAGGTCCTGCTCGGTTCCCTCCGACGGGTTGTCCTTCCGCCCCGCGTAGCCCGACATCGGCATGGGGCGAAAGGGAGTGATCTTCGCCGTGGCCACACCGGCTTTCCATTCGGGGGCTTCCGCGGGAGGATTCGCCTCCAGCTTGCCGGACTCGGCGTGGATGGATTCGATGAGCCAGCCAATCCCGACTCCCAGCAGGGAGAGGGCGACCAGAACCAGCGCGAGACGACGAGGAACGACGGGATTCATGACACGATTCAAGCAGGATCCGCCCGCTTTCGACAAGGACGCGAAGGCGTGCGTTCGTTCGTTCGCGATGGCCACCACTTCCCTCACTCGGGGGATGCGGTAATCCCGGACACGATCGTCTCCAGATCCTTACTCGCCAACTCCCGGTAGGCGTCCATCACGGTTTCCGCGTTGGTCCGGTTCCAGGAAGTCTTCCGGATCGTTTCCACCCAGCGACGCACGAAGTCGTCCTCCTGTTCCTTCACCGCCTCGATCATCGCCAGGGTGGCGAAGTAGTAGTGCGCCGACTCCCGCCCCTCCACCTTGTCGAGGGAGGGATCCTCGTCACCCACCGCCGGCCAGGCGAGGAGATCGACGTCATCGGCCATGCTCCGCGATCGTTCCGGGTTGAACATCGATTCGAATGCCTTCATCCCGGAACCTTCACCGAAGCGCCGATCGCATTCCCGGATCGCCACCAGGTTCGCCAGTCCGTCGCAGAACCAACGCCGGTCCCGGCTCCCGATCACCTGTCGGACAAGCGCCGACTCGATGGCCTCGTGGACCATGATGAAGAAGGACTGCTCGTCGGACAAAATCCTCGGCGTCCCGCCGCCCAGGTCCTTCGGATCGAGTTCCGCCGCCCCTTGGGACAAGTCTCGGAGAAACAGATCCCCCTCCTCCATCGCCTTCACCCGTTCGTTCATCGGCTTGCCTTCCACGTTGTCTTTCTTCAACAACACGGGGAACACCAGGGCGGGCTGAGATTCGATCATCCGGGCGAGATCCTCGCCCTTGGTGTCCGGTCCGATCTCCTTTCCCCATCGGAAGTTCGGCATTCCGAAACTGGCGGACCTTTCCCGCACATCGAATCGGATTCCCCCGAATCGGCCCACATCTCCAACCGCCTCCACCATATCCTCGCGAAACCAGACTCCCACCTCGTCACCGGAGATCAGCTTCAACGCCCACTTTTCGATATTCGAGGTCAGGTTTGCCAACACCGCCCACATCACCGCCTCCTCACGGATCGGCTCGACTCCGTAGCATCCCATCCCCTCGAAATCCTTGTCCGTCAGCATCAGCCGCTCTTTCCAAGGGCCGCCGAAACGCTCCTGGAAAATCGCCTGCGCCTTATTCCAATCGGTCGCCCACTGCGGTCCCACCTTTTCCACCGCCTCCCGCACCTCGGGAGGAAATCGGAAGGTCAGTCCGTCGAAGCTCAGCGTTTCGTAGCGCTCCGGGTAATCAGCCTCCTTCTCCTCCTCGGCACCTTCCGCCCCCGAGGAAGACTGCTCCGCCACCAACTCCCGCCACCGAGTGACAATGCCCACGCGGGTCTCCTTCAGGTGCTCGTCCCAGCCTTCGTAGGCCTGACCGAGCGCATCGCGAAACGCATCACCATCGAAGCCGCCCTCGGGCGTTTCAATCCCGAGCGAATCAAACAACTGCAGCGTCACCATACCTTGGGCATCGCCCTGCGACTTCTGGAGAATCGCGAAAGTCAGGATCCGGCTCGCGGCGGTCTCCAGCTCATCGGGCACATCACCGAGCGGATCGACCCGGGAAAGGCGCTCCAGGAAATCTTCCGCCTCCTCCCGATCCTCCGGCAACTCGATGGAAAGCAGACGGCTCAGCATCTGCTGCAACGCGCCCTCGTCGGTCGGCCGGTTCCGATTCAGCAGCGCGAACAGGTAGAGCCTCGCCAGTGCCCGGGAAATCACCCGGGATGGAGGACTCGCAAGGTAGCGGGATTCGATCTCGTGAATGAGCAGTTTCTCCACCAGGTAATGCATCGACGACGCACCGATCTCCGTCACCGCCGTTCGGCGGAGAATGCCCTGGATCTCCATCAAGATCTTGCCATGTTCGGTCGCGATTCGTTCCGCCCCGATTCCCGGCGGCGCGAAGATGGGAAGGTCGAGCTTGATGCCGGCCACGTCCCCTCCGGCCAGATCGAAACTGTCCCGGCC
>JAUIGT010000434.1 GCA_030432615.1 Verrucomicrobiia bacterium | reverse complement strand
CGCGGTCGGGTAGGGCGCCAAGCCCCAGAGACCGGCTCCGGCCCAGTAGTGCGGGTAGTCGAAATGGCGGGCCAGCTCTTCCTCGAACTGCCGCGAGATGGGAGCGTCGGTGTCCAGGGTCGGGCTGGACTCGATCCAGTCCTTGCCCAGCACGGTGGGCAGATGGGTGGAATAGGCTCCGAATTCGGGGTTTTCAAACACAAAGGGGCTGAGAAGGACCTCGTTCCGGCTGAGGAAGCCACCGGTATCGGCGACGACGTAGCGGATGGTCCACTGCTGGTCATCGAAGAGGAAGTCGCGGCATTTTCCGCAGGTTTCACCGTCCTTCGATTCGATCTTCTGGCCGATGAGCCCGGAGGTACTTCGAAACTGGGTGTTGGTTTCACGAGCGATGGTTTTCATGGAAAAAGGGATGGGTTTCTTCCCTCTCCTCTGCATCCCGCATACCATCAGAACCCAATCCGGCGCCAAGTGACTGGTCCGGAACCGGTTGCGTCCCCCTGGACCGATCCCGTCCCGGCTCCGCCATCCTCCATCCGTTGCACCCTGCAACCGGCCCACCCACTCGGACAGGCAGCCTGCATGGGACGGGCGAAGCCCCGCTCACGCTCTCACCAACCGCCGACCTGCGGCGTGGCCGTGGCCTGGGTGTCGCCATACCAGGCCTTGAGTCGGGCCAAAAGGGTCGCCGTCCGGTCCGGATGTTTCTCGGCCAGGTCGTTCTGCTCCCCGGGGTCCCGATCCAACCGGTAAAGCTCCACCTTCTCGTTCTCGAAAGTGCCGGCCTTCGCCTTGGGATGATTGACCACCAGTTTCCACGGCCCTTCGCGCATGGCCTCGGAACGTCCGCCGCCGTTGCTGAGCGAGGCCCAGTAGAGCGGCCGCTCCGGCAGCGATCCTTTCCCGAGGAGGACCGGGGAGAGATCGACGCCATCGAGCGCCCGCTCCGGGTCCGCCTTCGCTCCCGCCAGCGAAAGCAGCGTGGGCATGACGTCGAGGGTGATCCCGGGAACGTCGCTGGAAGCTCCGGCCTCGATTTTCCCCGGCCACCAGGCGATGAACGGCACCTTGTGCCCGCCCTCGTAGACCGAGCCCTTCTGCCCGCGCAGGTCGGGATCGCCACTGGGAAAATCGCGGGACGGCCCGTTGTCGGAAAAGAAGAGAACGAGGGTGTTCTCCGCCAGCCCCAGTTCCTCGAGGGTTCGACGGATCTGCCCGACGCCCTCGTCGATGGGCATGGTCATTCCCTCCAGTTTCTCCACCCGCTCGGCCTCGTTCTCCGGCTTCCAGCGCGTCCAGCCGTCCTCCTCCGTACGCCGCACCGGATCGCCGGGCACCTGCACGGGATTGTGGATGGCGAGATGGGAAACATAGAGGCAGAAGGGCTCCCCGCGGTGGCGACGGATGAAGTCGTCGGCGTAGCGGTTGATGAGATGGGTGGCGTAGCCTTCCTCCTCGGTCTCCTCGCGCCCGTGCCACCAGTCGTGCTTGTCGTGATCGCCGACGTGACTGACGAAATCGATATTGCCGCTGTGGTAGCCGACGAACTCGTCGAACCCGTGTTCCTGCGGATGATAGTCGTCCGAGTTGTGCGGGTAGCCCTGGTGCCACTTGCCCACGATCCCGGTGGCGTAACCGGCCGCCTTCAGGGCCTCCGCGAAAGTCGTCTCGCTCTTCTGCAATCCCTTGCGGTGTTCCGGGTGATCGGCGTGCGGATGAATGACCGCCTCGATCCCGGCCCGCTGCTGGTAGCGCCCGGTCAGCAGTCCCGCGCGCGTCGGCGAACAGACCGTGCCCGAGGAATGGAAATCCGTCAGTCGCATGCCCTCCTCCGCCAGCCGATCGATCTCCGGCGTCCGGAACCAGGGATTCCCGAAACAACCCACCCCGGCATAACCCATGTCATCGACCATGATGACGACGAAGTTGGGTTTCCGCTTCTCGTCGGCGCGGAGTGGGGAAACGACGAGGGCGAAAAGAACAGCGGCCAGCAGGGGGAAAACGAAACGACGCATGCCGGCAGTCTTTCACGGGGCACCGGGCGACGCCAGTGCGATTCGCGCCGATTCGGCGAGACCGTAGGCCGTCTCCTCGAGCGTGAGGTCGGTGGTGTTGACCTCCTCGTCCGCGCAGGCGCGATACAACTCCACCCGCGCCGCGTAGAGTTCGCGAATCGTTGCCAGCGGATCCGCGGTCTGGAGCAGCGGTCGATCCCGATTGCGGGAAACCCGGGCCAGCACCGTCTCCGGATCGGCTTTCAGCCAGACGACATGCCCGGCGCGTTTCAACAGCTCGTGATTGCGCGGCTGGGTAACGATGCCGCCCCCGGTGGCGATGACCTGGGCGTCGGCCGACGCGCAGCGTCGCAGCGCTTCGCTCTCCAGTTCGCGAAAGCGTTCCTCGCCATCCTCCTCGAAAATGCGGGTGATCGGTTTTCCCGCCAGGTCGACCACGACCTGGTCGGTATCGACGAAACGGAAGCCGAGACTCTCCGCCAAGCGCCGGCCGACACTCGATTTTCCCGTCCCCATGAAACCGATGAGCACGACATTGCCGCGGGCGGCGGGCGGAAGCGACGCTTCTCCCTGCTCGACCGTTTCCGTTCTCGATTCCGTCTCTTCCAAACTCATCACTGCGTGTTTCTCCTTCCTTCTCCCTTTCCGAGGTTACGACCCTGTCACCATAGAAAGCCGTCCCCGACCTGCAAAGCTCGATCGGTGCCGGGCGGGGACTTTTTTCCTCCGCACGGATTCGGATGACTTCCGCGCCATCGCGCCTACCTTTGCCCCGTTTCATGCACAGGATTTTCCTTCCAAAAGAATCCTTACCAATCCTGTTAATCCTGTCCGAAAATCGCAGTCCCTCATGCTCACCGAGATCGTCCAGACCGATACTCCCGAAGCCACCCGGGCGGCCGTCAACCAGGCCGTCACCCTGCTCCATTCCGGCGAAACCGTCGCCCTGCCCACCGAGACCGTCTACGGGCTCGCCGCCGACGCCACCAATCCCGTGGCGGTCGCGAAGATCTTCGAGGCCAAGGAGCGGCCCGCCTTCGACCCGCTCATCGTCCACCTGCCCTCGCGCAAATCCCTGCACGAGGTGGCCGAGGTTCCCGCCGAACTGGAAGCGGACATCACCCGGCTGATCGAGACCTTCTGGCCGGGACCGCTCACGATCGTCCTGCCGAAGACCGCCCTTGTTCCCGACCTCGTCACCTCCGGGCTGCCCACCGTCGGCGTGCGCATGAGCGATCACGCGGTCTTCAAGAAGATCGCCCGCGCCTTCGACCGGCCCATCGCGGCACCGAGCGCGAACCGCTTCGGTCGCATCAGCCCGACCTCGGCCTCCGCCGTTCAGGAGGAACTCGACGGACGCATCCCCCTCATCGTCGATGGAGGCGCCTGCGCGCGCGGGCTCGAGTCCACCATCATCCGCCTCGAGAAGAGTCGCGGCCCCAAGCCGTTCTTCCACATTCTCCGCGCCGGTCCCATTACCGCCGAGGACCTCAAGAAATACGGGAAGATCGTCCGCGAGGAGCACAACGAGGCCGTCGAGGCCAACGCACCCGAGGCGCCGGGCATGCTCGCCAGCCACTACGCGCCCCGCACGCCGCTCCGCCTGCTGGCCTCGCCGGACGAGTTCGTTCCCCAGCCCGGCCTGCGCTATGCCCTGCTCAGCTACCGGGGCCAGAAAAAGGACGGCTACCTCGGCCTGACCGACTGGGCGGAAACGCTGGTGCTCAGTCCCGGGTCCGGCAAGCTGCCCGAGGCCGGCATCCGCTTCTTCCACCTGCTGCGCCAGCTCGATCAGCTCGAGGATATCGACGAGATCATCGCCGAACCCGTGCCCGACCGCGGCGTCGGCGCCGCCATCCTCGAGCGGCTGCGAAAGGCCGCGACAGGATCGGGCGTATGAGGTAACCCTCTTTGGTTCCGGACTCGACCCCGTCGGATCCGCCCCTCTTCCTCCTCACGTCGATGCTGCGCAACCTGTTCAACCTCAGCGGGCTCACTCTGGTGAGCCGGGTCCTCGGACTGATCCGGGACATGATGGTTCTCCACTTCCTCGGGACCGGCCCGGCCTCGGCGGCGTGGATGGTGGCCTTCCGCTTTCCCAACCTTTTCCGGCGCGTCTTCGGCGAGGGCGCCTTCAACTCGGCCTTCGTGCCCATGTACAGCGGCCGCCTCGAGGAATCGGGCAACAAGGTCGCGGACGACTTCGGCTCGAAGACGCTCTCCCTGATGTTCGTGATCCTGGCGGCGACCTACGCCATCGCCTTCGTCTTCATGGAGCCGATCACGAAGATCCAGATGCTGGGCTCCGAGGAAGCCACCTACGAACTGGCGGTGACGCTGTCCCGCATCACCGTGGTCTACCTGATCTTCGTCTGCCTGATGGCGGCCTTCAGTGGAATCCTCAACAGTCGGGGCAGCTTCGCGCCTCCGGCCATCGCCTACATCATGCTGAACGTCGTCTTCATCGCGGGACTCGCGCTGGTGGCGACGCGAACGGGAAATCCCGAATACGTGCTCTCGTGGTGCGTGGTCGTGGCCGGTGTCGTGCAGTTGGGCATCGTGGTCGTCGCCGCCTGGCGACGGGGTGCGCGGTTCCGCCCGGTGAAGCCCCGCATCGACGACGACATGAAGCGCCTCGGCGCCCTGATGGGTCCCGGCCTCGTCAGTGCCGGGGTGCAGCAGCTCAACCTGATCGTGGGCTATGCGGTGGCTTCGTTCCAGGAACGCGCGATTCCCTTTCTCTACACCGCGGACCGGGTCAACCAGTTGCCCCTCGGCATCATCGGCATCGCCTTCGGGGTCATCCTGCTTCCCGAGATCACCCGCCACCTGCGAGGCGAACGCCACGCCCAGGCCCGGCGCACCATGGCCCAGGGAATCGAATTTTCCCTAATGATCAGCCTGCCCGCCATGGTCGCGCTGATCGCCATCCCGGACGCCATCATCAACGGCCTCTTCCACAGCGGAAAATTCACGACCGAGGACGTGCGCCAGACCGGGATGGCCCTGGCGGCCTTCTCGCTCGGCTCGCCCGCCTACATCCTGGTCCGCGTGCTGCAGCCCGGCTACTACGCCCGGGAGGACACCAAGACCCCGATGCGTTTCACCATCATCACCGCGCTGGTGAACACGGTGCTCTGCGTGCCGCTTTTCCTCCTGTTCGAACACGTCGGCTGCGCCCTGGCGACCTCGATCGCGGGCTGGGTGAACGTCGTGCTGCTCGTGCGCGGACTCCGGAAACTGGGTTTCATCGAGCTGCTGCCCGGCTTCACCACCCGCACCCTCCGCATGTGCCTGTCCAGCGTCCTCATGGGCGTGGCCGTGTGGTGGATCGCCGACTACGCGGAACCTTGGATCTATTCCGACAGCCGCATCCTGCGTATCTCGACCGTCATGGCCGTCGCCGGCGTCGGCCTGGTGATCTA
>JAUIGT010000433.1 GCA_030432615.1 Verrucomicrobiia bacterium | reverse complement strand
AGGTGCGTCGCTACCTGGAGAACCTCGAGATCCAATCCCAGGAAATGGGCGCCAATCATTCCGCGGACGAAGGCGGGGTTCCGGAAGGGGCCGAGTGAGCGGGAAACCGCGATCGGCTTCTCCCGGCTACCGGCGTGCCTTCTCGATCGAGATGGTCAGGTTGACGAGAACGATGTCGCCCATCGTGCGGCAGTTCCGGAAGGCATCCGTCTGGTGGTATTCCCCCAACTCTTCCGCGAGTTGGACGGTCTTGTCCGTCGTGGAAATCTCATCGGCGCGCATGCATTCGAAGAGCGCGTCCAGTCTGCGCTGCGCGACCTTGACCCGGCGTGCGATGAGGGTGCGTTCCTCGTTCTGGTATTGCTGCATCGTCGGGTAGTTCAGCAATTCGGTGCAGAGATTCACGACGGCACGATTCTCGGCGAAGAACTGGGTCAGGTACATCTCCTTGCGTCCCTCGTAGGATTGCTGGTCGAAGTCGATGGCACGCACCCGATACTGCGTCTCTTCGAAGTCCGGCGTGATATCGACCACGTAGTTGTAGGATCTCATGTCGCCGAGCAGTCGACAGAAGCACCGTTCGCTGAATTTCACGAATTCCTTGGCCACCCGGACGCGGTTGGTGTCCGAGTGCTGGAAATAGTTCCTGATGAAGACATCTCCGGGCACCCCGGCGATGTGCTCCTCGATGAGGGTGTTTCCCTTGACCAGGTAGTTGATGCGGTTGGGGGAGAGAATGTGCTCCAGCTCGAGACCGTAGATGCGGGAGGAGTCGGCGACCTTGACGTAGAAATGGTCGTAGTTGTCGTTGAAGTTGTTGACGATCCGGATGCGGAAAGGACGGGAATTGCCGAAGTCGCAGAAATCGACCCGCTCCATGTGCAGGTGATCGACGACCTTGGTATCCCCGGTCTTGAGGTAGGCGTAGATGGTCGTCAGCCGGGCGTTCAGGTCCTCCCGGGTGGCCGTGTCGTAGTGAACCGTTTTCCAGAGCGTGTCGTTGCCCTCACGGTCGAAGAGCGGAAAGAGATTGGTGAACCGGTGGAGGTCCTCGTAGATCGTGGGCAGGGCGAAGGATCTGCCGAAGGTTTCCAGGTATTCGCCCAGCGTCGGGCTGACCGGGATGAATTCCTTTTTCTTGAGTGCGATTTCCATGGTGCGACAGGCCTCGGGAATCCGACGATAGCCCCGGACGCGGAGGCGACCAACCCCGTCTTGTCCATGGCGCGTTTTTTCGGTTGGTTCGCCGGAGGGCGGGGTGCGAGACTCGGCTCATGTCACGATCCCCCCAAATCTGTCGCTTTCTCGTCGCGCCACTCCTCGGACTTGGCCTGTCCCTGTCCGCCTGGGCCGACGGCCCCACCGACAACCTTCCGGACCAGGTTCGCCCCATTCCACCCGAAGGCATCGAGGTGCCGAAGGAGACGGAAGCCGCGCTGCGCGAGGAACTGGCAAAACTCGGCGCCGAACTGGAGGCGCTCGGAAAGCAGACGGAACACGCCGATTTCATCGCGAACTACCTCGCCGACGTGGAGGTCTGTCATCGCGCGGTTCGCGACGCGCTCGACTACGACGAGGTCTTCAGCGAGGCCGAACTGACGTGGGCTCCCGATCTGATCCGGATCGGTCGGGAACGCGCGGCCAGTCTCAAGGAGGGCATGGCGCCCTGGACGCGGGAGACCGGCAAGGTAATTCGCGGCTACCGCTCGCGGATCGATGGTTCCGCCCAGCCCTACGGCCTCGAGATTCCCGAATCCTACGATTTCGACGGACGCCAGCCGATCCGGCTCGATTTCTGGTTTCACGGGCGCGGGGAAAAGCTGAGCGAACTGGCTTTCCTCCGGCAGCGAGCCCTGGGGCAGGGAGGCAAGATCCAGCCCGACAACGCCATCGTGCTCCATCCCTACGGCCGGTATTCCAACGCCAACAAGTTCGCCGGCGAGGAGGACCTTTTCGAGGCGCTCGCTCACGCGGAGCGGGATTATCGGATCGACGACGACCGGATTTTCGTGCGCGGTTTCTCCATGGGTGGGGCCGCCTGCTGGCAGTTCGCCGTTCACTACGCGGGACGTTGGGCCGGAGCCCAGCCCGGGGCCGGTTTTTCCGAGACTCCCGATTTCCTCAGGACCTTCCAGGGAGAGACGCTGAATCCCACCTGGTGGGAGGAGAAACTCTGGCGCTGGTACGATGCCACCAACTGGGCGCTGAATCTCTCCAACATGCCGACGATCACCTACAGCGGCGAAATCGATCGGCAGAAACAGGCGGCCGATATGATGGAAGCCGCGGCGGAAAAGGTGGGACTGCGGCTCGTGCATCTCATCGGACCCGACACCGCGCACAAGCTGCATCCGGTGACTCTCGAGGAGATCGAAGACCGGCTCGGGAGCATCGCCGATTCCGGACGCAATCGGGTGCCGCGGACCGTGCGATTCATCACCTACACCCTGCGTTACGACCGGATGCACTGGGTGCGAGCCGACCGACTCGTCCGCCACTGGGAACCCTCCACCATCGAGGCCACCTGGACGGAGCCCGATCGGTTCGAGGTGAGCACGAAAGGCGTGACGGCATTCTCGCTGGTATTTGCGGCGGGCGATTGCCCCCTCGATCCCGCGCTCGAACCCGTCGTCGTTGTCGATGGCGAAGCCTTGAAGACCCCAAGGGTGTGGACGGATCGGTCCTGGGAGGTCTCCTTCGAAAAGTCGGAAAACCAATGGAAAGTGACTGATGGTGTTGGGGTTGGAAGTGGGGGTCCCTTGGTGAAGCGCCACGATCTCCAGGGTCCGATTGACGATGCCTTCACCGATTCGTTTCTCATGGTGGCGCCGACTGGCGAGACCTCGAACCCGCGGGTCAAGGATTGGGTGGAGGCGGAAATGGACCACGCCATCGTCCACTGGCGGAAGCAGTTCCGCGGACATGCGCGAGTGAAGAAGGACAGCGAGATCACCGAGGCGGACATCGCCCAACACAATCTCGTGCTCTGGGGGGATCCCGCCAGCAACCAGGTCCTGGCGAAGATCGCGGACCAGTTGCCGATCCGCTGGGGCCGGGAGACCATTCAGGTCGGCGAGCAATCCTTCTCCTCTGCAGATCATGCCGTGGCCCTGATCTATCCCAATCCGCTCAATCCCGACCGCTACGTGGTGCTCAACAGCGGATTCACCTACCGCGAGTATGACTACCTCAACAACGCCCGGCAGACGCCGAAGCTGCCCGATTGGGCCGTGATCGATCTGCGGGAACCGGCCGGGTTCCGCTTTCCGGGCGGCATTCCGACGGCGGGATTTTTCGGCGAAGAGTGGGAGCTGCTCCCGCCTCCGGAAAAATGACAGTTCTGTCATCGAAACGGGGCTCGATTTGTCATGTCGCTTCGGTAGCATGACTTCCATGAAAGCCCCGCTTCGAATCCGTCACCTGCTACGGGGAGCCGCCACCGCCCTCCTTGCCGTCTTCGTCTCCGCCGCTTCGAACGCGTTCGCCCAACAGGGCGGTTCCCAGGGATCGCCCAATGATCTGCGGAAGAGCAACCGCCGCGGTCCAGACGATTCCAGGGGCCGTCGATCGTCCGATGACGATCCGGTTCGCATGGGGATCCGCTCGATTCGCTTGCCGGGCGAAGTTCGCGCCATCGATGGATCGGGCAACAACCCCGACCACCCGGACTGGGGCGCGGCGGAAACCGCGTTCCTCAGGCTGGTGCCGGCCGACTACGCGGACGGGTCGTCGGCTCCCGCGGGGGCGGATCGTCCCAGTGCCCGGGCGGTGAGCAATGCGGTCAGCGCCCAGCCCGGGCCGACGGTGAATCACCGGGGCGCTTCGGATTTCCTCTGGCAGTGGGGACAGTTCATCGACCACGACATCGACCTCACGCCGGTGGCGGATCCCGTGGAGCCGTTCGACGTGCCGGTGCCCACCGGTGATCCCTTCTTCGATCCGCAAGGGACGGGCACGCAGGTCATCGGGCTCGATCGCTCGTTCCATGTGACGAGCGGCGGAGTGCGCGAGCAGATCAACGAGATCACCGCCTACATCGACGCCTCCAATGTCTACGGTTCCGACTCCGCGCGGGCAGAGGCGTTGCGGGCCAACGACGGCACTGGCCGGCTCCTCATCAGCGCGGGCGATCTCCTGCCTTTCAACACGGAAGGATTGCCGAACGCGCCCACCGAACACGATCCGGGATTCTTCCTGGCCGGCGATTTTCGCGCCAACGAACAGGTGGGGCTCACCGCCCTGCACACCCTCTTCGTGCGGGAGCACAACTACTGGGCTTCCACCATCGCCCGCTCGAATCCCGGCATGAGTGGCGATGAAATCTACGAATCGGCGCGCATCATCGTCGCCGCCGAGCTGCAGGCCATCACCTACCACGAGTTCCTTCCGGTTCTGCTCGGACCCCGCGCCCTGCCTCGCTACGACGGGTATGACCCGACGGTGAATGCGGGAATCGCCAACGAGTTCGCAACCGCCGCCTATCGGGTGGGGCACACCATGCTGCCCTCGCTGCTGCTGCGGCTGGATCGTCGGGGGCGCGAGATCGCGGAGGGAAACCTGGCCCTGGCGGACGCCTTTTTCGATCCGTCCCGAATCACCGACGAAGCGGGCATCGATCCGCTTCTCCGAGGGCTTGCCCGTCAGCGCGCCCAGGAGATCGATCCGTGGCTGGTCGATGATGTGCGCAACTTCCTCTTCGGACCTCCGGGCTCCGGCGGATTCGATCTCGCGTCGCTCAATCTCCAGCGTGGCCGGGATCATGGCTTGGCTTCCTACAACGAAACCAGGCGGCAACTCGGACTCGATCCGGCTCGGGGATTCGCGGACATCACGCCGAATCCCTTGTGGCAGCGGCAACTGGAATCGGTCTATGAAGAGGTCGATCGGGTCGATCTCTGGATCGGCGGGCTGTGCGAGCCCCCGGTTCGCGACTCCATGGTCGGGGAGACGTTTCAGACCATCCTGGTGGACCAATTCGTCCGCCTGCGCGACGGCGACCGGTTCTGGTATCAGCACGATCTCGATGGCGAACTGCAGGGGCTGATCGAGCGGCAGACGCTCGCGATCATCATTCGCCGGAACACCGGGATTCGCGGCGAACTGCAGGATCAGGTTTTTCTGGCTCCCGTATCGGTGAAAGACGACCCCGCCCGCGGTCGCGGTCCGCATCCCGGCGGACCGCGCCGCGGTGGGCGACGTTGAGCGCCCCCTTTTACCCCTGCCGACAAATGATTTCCACGCCCTCCGATCTGTGGCAGGCTGGCCGACCCACCACGAGTCCTCCCATGCGCATCCTGGTAGTCGAGGATCAGAAGAAGATCGCCTCTTTCATCCGCAAAGGACTGGAGGAGCAGAGCATGACCGTCGATCTGTGCCTCGATGGTGACGACGGCTATGCCCTGGCGACGACCGAACCCTACGATGCCATCGTGCTCGATATCATGCTCCCCGGCAGGGACG
>JAUIGT010000432.1 GCA_030432615.1 Verrucomicrobiia bacterium | reverse complement strand
CCTACGGCCTGCTCCTTTTCGCCGGGATCTATTTCCCCATGGCCCTGCTGGCGGTGACCATTCTCGGCCACCTAGGAGCCGCGGGACCACACATCGTCATTCCGGCGATCTTCCGGGCCATGCCGCACTACCTGATCGCCATCGCGATCTTCGCCGCGATCATCGGATTGCAGGTCCTGCTCGAATACCTGCTCGGCGAGAACGATTCCATCCCGTGGCTGGCCCGCTACGGGCTCTTCTCGATCATCGGAGCCTACGCCCTCATGGCGAATGCACGGACGCTCGGGCTCGTCTATCGGGAGCGGGAGGAGCAACTGGGCTGGATCTGACGAATCCGCAGCCCGCAGCAAGGCGACATTGGCATTCCTCCGAAATCTGGGGCATGGTCTGGAATCGCCTCCATGTCATCCGATCCCTCCCCCGATTCCTCCGCGCCGCGTCGCCTGTTCTTCGACAGCCACATGCACACCCCCCTCTGCAAGCACGCCGAGGGGCACCCGTCGGAGTATGCCGAGCAGGGCCGGAACGCCGGCCTGAGAGGGATCATCATGACCTGTCACAGCCCCATGCCCGACGGATTCTCCCACCGGGTGCGGATGGCTCCGGAACAGTTCGACGACTACCTGGAACTGGTGGCGGAGGGCGCGGACGATGCACCCGACGATTTCGAGGTCCGGCTCGGCTTGGAGAGCGACTTCTTTCCCGGCATGGAACGCTGGCTCGCGGATCTGCACCGGCGGGCCGACTTCCACTACATCCTCGGCTCCGTCCACTGGCATATCCCCGAATACCTGGACGCTTTCTGGACCGGGGACGTCCTCGCCTTCCGCCGGCAGTACTTCTGGCACTTGGCGGAGTCGGCCGAGACCGGACTGTTCGACTGCCTCTCGCATCCCGATCTCATCAAGAATGCGGCCCCGGATGATTGGAACTTCGAGGAGGTTCGCCCCACCGTCATCGAGGCCCTCGACCGCATCGCCCGCACCGGGGTCGCCATGGAACTGAATACCTCGGGACTCTACAAGGCGACACCGGAAATGAATCCCGGTCCGGAAATGCTCGCGCTGATGGCCGAGCGGGACATCCCCGTGGTCATCGGGTCCGATTCGCACATACCCGGCCGGGTCGGCGATCTCTTTCTCGCGGCGTTGAGCGCCCTGGAGGCGGCCGGCTACGACACCGTGTCCTACTTCGAGAACCGTCGGCGGCAGGACCTGCCGATCGACACCGTCCGCGAGAGCCTGATGGCCTTCGACACCCAGTTCGCCTGAACGAAACGGTTCGGCACTTCCAAGCTTACTTCGGCAGCTTGACCGAACGCGTCGCCACGAAGATCGGCATCCACTTGTGTATGGCGCTGGAAGCCTCGTCCCAGCCATCCTCGTAGAGCCCGGTCACCGCCAGCCCGGCCTCGCACTGACCTCCGATCTGGTCCTCGAGGCTGTGGCTGAACTCCAGGCTCAGCTGCGCCTCCATCTGTTCGGACAGCGCCTCCTCGTCCATGGAATCCAGGTCCGAATAGGGCAAGGAATGCACCACCCGCACTTCCCCGGTCTCCTCGGCGATCCGATGATCGAAGAGAAAGAAGCAGGGGTTCATGAAACCGGCCAGCAATCGACCTCCCGGACGCAACACCCGCGCGCATTCCCGCCAGACCGGCAGGATCTCCGCCGAGAACACGTTCGAGACCGGGTGAAAGATCAGATCGAAGGACGCGTCCGCGAACCTCTCCAGGTTCGCCATGTCGCCCTGCTCCGCCTCCACTTCGAACCCGTGACGAGCCGCGGTTTCCACGTCTTTGTCCAACTGCACGTCCGAAGCGTCGAAGGAGGTCACCCGGGCGCCCGCCGCCGCCATCACCGGCACCTGCTGTCCGCCTCCCGACGCCAGCGCCAGCACGTCCACGCCATCGAGACGCGGATAGGATGGATACCAGTCCTCGGGAACCGGCTTGTTGGGCGTGAGAATCAGCGACCATTCGCCCGCCTTGGCGCGCTCGATCACCCCGTCTTCGACGGGCGTGCTCCATCGGCAGCCATCCATCGACTGCAGGTTCCAGGCGTTGCGATTGTATTCGACGATGTCCATGGCTGTGGTGGGCTGCCTTCTCTCTACACCCCGGCTTGAAAAAACCCAGCCCTTTCGTCGGGAGTGATCGACCTGGCTTCACTCGCCGCGGAGTCGGCGCCCCAGATCGTCGCCCCGGGCGTAACCGGTCAACTCGAGGTAGGCGCGCCCCACCACGTCCCCGGTCGTCTCGTCGATCACATCGCAGGCGCCTTCCCAGTAGGACACGCCCCCGATTCCTCCGGTCATTTCCTGCTCGACCATCACCGGACGAATCCGGAAAGTCCGTTTCTCGCCGTTCCTCGGATCGATGGTCGTGACGCGGGGCGAGACGGGATAGACATCGCCGGTCTTCCCGCTCTGCCAACGCCCTTCCGATCGCCACTCGAACTGGTCGATGCCGACCTGGCTCACCTCCCCTTCCCGGTCGATCCACGCCAGCGAGGAAAACCGGTCGGGGCTTCCGTCGGGATTCCTCAGGATGTAAGCCATCATTTCCCTCCCATCGAAAAACTGCACGCTGACCCAATCCCAGCCCACCTGGTCGCGCCCGAGCTGCGAGCTGGACACCTCGTGATCCATCCAGAGTTCGCCCTCGACCTCGAGCGACTCCTCGCCCAGCACCAGCACACCTTCCGCCTTCAATCGGGGAAACGTGAGGTAGAGACTCGCCGCCGAAGGTTCCTCGCCCTTCCGCGAAACCCCGTCCTTCCCGAAAAGGACGGGAGGCTTGGCCGGTCCCAATTCGAGATCGAACCGGGCGTCGCTGCGAATGCTCCCCCGAAGACGCATCGAGCCCTTGGCGGAATCGGCGAGCGCCTTTCCCGGCCCCAACCCGGAGACACGTTTCAGCGTCCAGTTGCCGTTCCGAAGGTCGAGATCGTTCGCCTTCGCCCACGCGTCCCACCCCGCCCGATTCAGGCGTTCCTCGTGGAGAAACCGCTCGGCCCTCACGTCCGTCAAGGCCATGTGAGCCAGGAACAGGGGCCCCTTTTCGAACGCCCCCGGATTGTCGCCTTCACCCGGTTCCTGAGCCAGGCGGAAGAAGGTCGCCTGAACGCCGAAACGGCGCGCCTCGGACTCCTTCGTGAACAGGTGCCCCGTCAGGTACCACCACTCGATCCGATACCCGGGATGGCTCCCGTGGTCCTCGGGAAACGAAAGCTCGGGGTTCGGCCGAGGAATCAGGAAGCCGCCTTCGGTGCGTTCCTCCCCGATGGCCGCGGCACCGACGAGGAGCAGCGTGGTCAGGATCGGAAGGAAACGATTCAAGAGGGTCATGTCCGGGATTCAACAGGGTTCATTCCTCCGGGTCACTCCGGAGACGCGCGCCTCGGCTCCCCACGGCGGCCGAAATGCCGACACTGGTGACAAGGGTCAACACCCCGAGCCCGGCCAGCAGTCCCCAGGGGACGCGAAAGTCGAGCGTCCATCCGAAGCTCTGGCGATTGATCACGAAAATCAGCAGCGCCCCGAGGATCAGCGCCAGCACCAAGCCACCGAGAAACCCGACCAGAGCCACGCTCGCCCCCTCGATCGCGGCGGAACCGGCAATCTGGCGGCGGCTGAACCCGATGGTCTTCAACGTGGCCAACTCGCCCCGCCGCTCGACCAGCAGACTGGCCAGCGCGAGCCCTAGACCGGAGACGGCGACGATCACTCCGATCGCTTCCAGCGCATAGGTAACCGCAAAGGTCTGGTGAAAGACCCGCAGGGCCTCCGAGCGGAGTCGGGCATTCTCCCGGATCACCAGGGCGGGATGGGCCTCCCGCCAACGGGCGATCACTCGTTCGGGCTGGGTTCCCTTCTCCAGGTAGACGGCGACATTGGAAACGTCGCGGTCATCGAACCAGTCCGCCGTGAATCGGCGATTCACAAGCACTGTTCCCGCTTCGTCGCTGTAGTCCGCGTAGACGCCCTCCACCGACAAGCGCCGTATGCCGGACGGAGTCGGAATCGCGATCTCGCCGCCACGGTCGATTCCGAATCGGCGACTGAAAGGCTCGTTGATCCAGGCCGGAACGCGCCCGTCCGCCCCCGCAATCGTCAGCGAAACCGGGTCTGTATCCTCGGGTTCCCGCAACCAGGTGAAACGGAGGCGCCGCTCGGACTTCCGGTTGTATTCCGCCCCCGCCAGGTGGATCTCTCGTCCCTCGTACTTCACCGGGTAGCGCCGGATCACGTCGATCCCTTCCACCGCCTCGTCCTCGCCCAGTCGCCGCCAGGTGGCAGAATCCAGCGTCCCGGAGGCCGCCGCCCGCTCGGATCCCGCGGGTGCCACGTAGAGATCGGCTCGGAGCAACTGCGCGATCCATCCGGTCAGCGTGCTCTCGAAACTGTGCACCAGCACCCCCATCCCCGCCGCCATGCCGATCGCCGTCACCAGGCCGGCCACCGCCAACCGGTGTCGGCCGGTGGGGCGCCGAAACTGGGAAGCGGCGTAGCCGCCCTGGGGACTGCGCCGAAGACACCGACGGAGAAGGTTTCCCACGGGGCGGAACAGGCCGTTGGCCAGAATCGACAACGCCAACAGCCAAGCCGCCGCCGCCAGGTATCCGCCCACCGGAACCTGGTTTCCCGACTCGGTTCGCCAGGCGGGCACGAGGACGAGCAGGAGCGCGACGCCGGCCGCGACGACACCGATCGCCGGCCGACGAAGCAACCGGGCACCCTCGTCGCGAACGCCCGATTTCAGGACCTGGGCCGGCGGAGTCGCCGCCGCCTCCCGCGCGGGCAACCATCCGGCGATGACACTGGCACCGATCCCGAAGGCGAATGCCGTCAGCGCTTCTACCGGATGCAAGGCCGCCGCCTGGGTCGTGGTGGCGTAGTAGAGACTGTTCACCGTCCGCGCGATGGCGCCGACCGTGACCTGGGCGCCTGCCCAGCCCACGAGAATCCCGAGACCGCTCCCGACGATTCCCAGCGCCAGCGCCTCGACCAGCCACAGGGCACGGATCGCGGCCGGCGGAACGCCCAGCGAACGCATCACCGCCACTTCCGTTCGCCTCCGCACCACCGCCGCCTCCAGCGCCTGGAGAATCAGGTAGGTTCCGACCAGCAGGGCCAGGGTCGAGAGGATGGTGAGATTCAGGCGGAACGCAGCCGTCATCTCCGCGGCGGAAGTTCGCCGATCGTCGCGAGTCTCCAGCGTCCACGGCACCGCGAGGTTGGTCTCCCGAAACGCAGTCAATCGGGATCCGACCTCGCGTCGCACGGGTTCCCGCGCTTCGCCCGGAGGGACGAAGACCTCCACCCGGCTGATTTCCTTCTCCATGCCGAGCAGAGCCTGGGCGCCGGGAAGGTCCATGAGAATGAGGTTTTCCGGAATCGCCGGTCGCTGGGGATCGTCTTCGAGGAGCCCGGCAATGACGAGTTCCGACCGACGGTCCCCGAGAAGC
>JAUIGT010000431.1 GCA_030432615.1 Verrucomicrobiia bacterium | reverse complement strand
GCTTCGAGCCCAATGCCCTCGGCTTCCGCGATCTCCACGGCAACGTCTGGGAATGGTGCGCCGACCTCTGGCTCGACACCTTCTACCAGCACTGGGACTGGCCGAAGCGGGGGGAACCGCGCGGCGTGGCCGTGGATCCGGTCAACGAAAGCGAACCGCAGACCGAAGCCAATCGGTTCCGGACCATTCGCGGCGGCAGTTGGTACAACGGCCCCGTCATCTGCCGCTCCTCGAATCGCACCTATTGGGACGAACCGGATGCGGCCTGCTACCTGGGCTTCCGGGTGGTCCGCGAGGCCGACCCCACGATTTCCACCGCGGCCCGGGAAGCGTTCGAGGCGGAACAGGAGGCACGAAAAGCCGTCGAGGATGCCGGGGGGAATTTTCAATCCAGTGACGGGCTGGTCCTCGCGGTCGAGTTCGAGGGGGACACCTTGGATCCGTCGGCGCTGGATGCGTTGGCCCTGCTCCCGGAAGTCGAGGCCCTTGTCCTCTCGCCGAAGAAGTCCTACGCCCTCACCGCCGAAGATCTCGACGCGATCACCCGAATCAGCGGCCTGAAGCAATTGAATTTCCGAAGCTCGTTCGATGTCTCGAAGGCCGACCTCTCCGTTCTCACCAAGCTCGCCGATCTCAAGGAACTCTCGTTTTCCCGCTCCACCCGGATCACCGATGCCGACTTGGAAAAGCTCTCCGGCCTGCGTTCGCTGAAAGCCTTCCGCGCCTACGGCTCCTCTGGCGAAGTCACCGATGCCGGCATCGCTTCCCTGGCTGGAAACCGCTCGCTGGAGACCCTCGAAATCAGCGAAACCCACGCCTCGGGGGAATTCCTGCGCGCCTTCGAAGGCTGTCCCCTCACCTCCCTGACCTTCACCGGCACCTATGCGGACGAGGCCACCTTCACCGATGAACAAGCGAAGGCCCTGGCGGGCTTTCCCGGCCTGACGCGGCTTTTTCTCAATGGCCAGTCGGCGTTGACGGCTCAGTCCATGGACGTGATCGGATCGCTCTCTCAACTCGACGAACTCGGTCTGCACGGCTGCGGCGGCGTTTCCCCGGAAGGTTTCGAACCGCTGGGGCAACTGGAAGTGCTGCGCACCCTCAACGTGGAGGGAACCCGCGCCGGTGACCGGGCGCTAGCCGACCTCACCCGCATTCCGCGGCTTCAGACCCTGCGCATCGGATCCGACCAGGCCACGATCACGGACACGGGCTTCGCCAGCCTCTCGGAGTTGTTTTCACTGGAAGGCCTTTATATTCGAAATTCGGAGGCCACCGATGTCGGGCTGGCGCACCTCGGCCGAATCAATCGGCTGAAACGCCTCGACATCGGCTCTCCCCACATCACCGGCCGGGGCCTCGGCCCTGTCGCCCGACTCCCGGAACTCGACGACCTGCGGCTTCGTTGTCCGGCCCTGACCGATGTCGTCTTCGAACAACTGGCCCGGGCAAAGAGTCTGCGAAAACTGCGGCTCGTCGAGCGGGGCTGGCAACCTCCCGCCGCCTTGAGCAACGACGGACTCCAGGCCATCGCGGCCGCCACTTGGCTGACGGAACTCTGGCTTCCGCGCAACGACACCGGTTTGACGGAGGAAGGCATGAAAGCGCTCGAGCCTTTGATGCCGAAGACGAACGTGATTCCGTACACCGTGGAGTGGGATGGGAAGAAGTGATCGGTCGTCAGTAATCAGTAATCAGTATTCAGTCAGTAGTAAGTAGTTGGTTCTCGCGATGAGTGGTATTCGGTATTCCTTCGCTTTGCTTTTCCTCGTGGCGCCATCGGCGGTCTGCGACGAACCGTTGGTCGCGGATCGGGCGGTTTTCGAAGCGAAGGTGAAGCCTTTCTTGGAGACGCATTGTCTCAAGTGCCACGGGCCGGACAAGGAAAAGGGCGATCTTCGGCTCGACACCCTGCCGGTCGATTTTTCCGACCACGCGGCCCTCGGAAAATGGATCGAGGTCATGGACAACATCAATCTCGGCGACATGCCGCCCGAGGACGAGCCCGTCCCTTCGATCGAGGAGATCGGTCCCGTCGCCCGGTGGATCGCCGCCGAGGTGCGCCACGCCGAGAAAGCGGCCCGCAGTACCGGGGGGCGGGTCATGATTCGCCGGCTGAGCCGAACCGAGTATGCCAACACCGTCCGCGACCTTCTCCACGTGGACTTCCTGCCCGGCGAAGGTCCCGCCGACCTGCTGCCGCCCGACGGCGAACTCGACGGCTTCGACAAGGTCAGCAAGGCGCTCCTCCTCGATCCCTCGCTGATGTCCCAGTATTTCGAGGTGGCGTCGATCATCGCCGACAAGGCCATCGTTACCGGCCCGCCGCCCGTGCCCACGCGCCGCAACCGCATGGAGTATGAGGACACCTCCGGCGGCATCGAATACATCAAGCAGGGGCGGGACACCATCGTCACCGAGGACGGCATCATCTCGATGAATCACGGGATGCGGTCCGACGAGATGCTGCGCCATCCCTGGAACGGTGAGCTGGTTCCCGTGCGCGGCACCTACACCTTCCGCCTCCGCGTGGGAGCCGACCCCGGGGCGCGCGGTGAACCGATCTACCTCCGCATCACCCGCAACGGCGACGGCGATCTCTGGGCGGGCAGGATCACGGGAACGCTCGAGAATCCTCAGGTCATCGAGGTGACCCGCCCCTTCGACGTGCCGGGCAGCGACGAGATTCAGGTGAAGATCGAGAACCCGGCCGAGTTCCAGCGCGTCAACTACTACCACACCCAGCTGCGCCAGCAGGCCGACGACGCCATCAAGGGCGGCGATCTCACCGGCGGCGGCCGCATCCGCGCCCGCATGGGGGCCGAGGGCATGCTCGGCCAGTCGCGCCCCCAACCCGAGAGTCTCGACACGTCCGACTATCCCCGTGTGTTTTTCGACTGGGCGGAAATGGAGGGCCCTCTCTACGACCAGTGGCCGCCCCGCAGCACCGAGGCACTCTTCACCCGTGGCCTCGATGATACCGGTCAGTGGACCGCAGAGTATGCCCGGGAGATTTTCGCCGCCCTGCTGCCGCGCGCCTTTCGTCGTCCCGTCAGCGACGGGGAGATCGATCGCATTACCAGCGTGGTCGGCGCCGAGATGGAGGCGGGCGAACCCTTTCCCGAAGCGGTGAAGGCCGGTGTCATCGCCACGCTGTGTTCCCCGAGTTTCCTGCTGCTCTTCGAAGGCACCGAGGACGCCAATCCCCGACCGCTCGACGGCTACGAGATCGCCTCCCGACTCAGCTATTTTCTCTGGAGTTCACTCCCGGACGAACGGCTCTTCGCCCTCGCCGAATCGGGCGAACTGGCCAAGCCGGAAACCCGGGTCGCCGAAATCGCCCGCATGCTCGCCGATCCGAGAGCCTCGGCCCTCACGGATGGCTTCGCCACCCAGTGGCTCAAGGCGGACGAGTTCGACCGATTCGCCATCGACCGCCAGCTCTACCGCGACTATTTCAGCGTCGCCAACAGCGGCCTCAACGACGCCATCAACACCGAGCCGCTCGCCTTCTTCCGGGAAGTGCTCGAGAAGGATCTCCCGGTCACCGATTTCCTCGACGCCGACTGGACCATGGCCAACGAGACCCTCGCCGCGTGGTACGGCATACCCGAGGTGCGCGGCGCGGAGTTTCGCCGGGTTTCTTTGCCGCCCGAAACTCGCCGCGGCGGACTCGTCACCATGGCCGCCGTCCACAAGTGGGGCAGCGACGGCAACCGGACCAAGCCGGTGGAACGCGGCAAGTACGTGCTCGACGTGCTCTTCAACGACCCGCCCGATCCGCCACCGCCCAACGCCGGCGAGGTCGAACCCAACGTCCAGGGTGAGAACCTGACCGTCCGCCAGCGGCTGGACCAGCACCGCACCATCGAGAGCTGCCGGGCCTGCCACGCCCGCATCGATCCCTACGGCCTGGCGCTGGAGAATTTCAACGTGGTCGGAAAATGGCGCACCAAGCAGGACGGCGAGCGCGGCTACTGGCCGGACGAGGCGAAGATCGATCCCAGCGGCACCTTTCCCAACGGCCGCGCCTATGAGAGCGTCGAGGAATACCGGGCCGGACTCGTCAAGCAGAGTGATCGCTTTCTCCGGGGGCTCGCGGAAAAATTGCTGACCTACGCCCTGGGGCGCGGCGTCGAGGCCACCGACCGCGGTACCATCGATCATCTCGTCTCCGAGATGAAAGCCCACGAACTCACTCTCCGCAGTCTCATCGAAGCCATCGTCGCCACCGAGACCTTCGCCACGAAGTAACGAGTGATTCTTGTCCTGACAACACGCGCCTCGACAGAACGCCTCTCTTGAAAGAGACTTTGGCACGATCACCCACCCCCGCTCGTCATCGCCATGAACTTCCTCGCCTCCCGCGATCCCCTCTCCCGGCGAACCGCCCTCCGCGGCCTCGGCGCCACCCTTTCGCTTCCCTTCCTGGAAGCCATGCTGCCCAAGTCGGCGCTCGCCTCGACCGAGGCGGCATCGGCGGAGATTCCCCGGCGCGGCGCCTGGTTCTACTTCGGCACCGGCATGAACATGCGGCAGTTCGAGCCCGAGGATTCCGGCCCCGACTTCACCTTTCCCCGCATCCTCAAGCCGCTGGAGAAACACCGGGGCGACCTTACCGTCTTCTCCGGCACCTACCTGGAGCACGGCGGGGGACACCACGGCGACTACACCTTCCTCACCGGCGTCGAGGCCAAGAAAGGCGGCGCCATCCAGAACAGCGTTTCCTGCGACCAACTCGCCGCGGAAGTCATCGGGCGCGACACCCGTTTTCCCTCGCTCCAGCTCTGCATCCAGCGCGGCACCGGATTCGGCGGCAATCTCCGAACCCTTTCCTGGAATCGCAACGGCGTGCCGCTGGCCTCGGAGAACGATCCCCACGTGGTCTTCAATCGCCTCTTCAAGGTGGATGGACCCGAGGAACGCGAGGCCCGGGAACGCGGTTTCCGCCGGCGCGGCAGCATCCTCGACATGGTCCTCGAGGACGCCCATCGGCTCGAGAAACAGGTCGGCGCCAACGACAGGGAGAAGCTCGACGAGTATTTCAACTCCATCCGCGAGGTCGAAAAACAGCTCGAGCGGGACGAGGACTGGAGCGTGAAACCGAAGCCGGAAGTCGATCCCGAGTTCGCCGAACGCTACGGGGAACCCTACTCGATCCACCTGCCCGCCGGCCAGTTCGTCTACGAGAAATACGCCAAGCTGATGTACGACCTCATCGCCCTGGCCTTCCAGACCGACTCGACACGTGTTCTCACCTACGTCGTCAGGCAGGAAAGTTCCGGCGGGGTGTTCCCCGAGTTCGGGGTTTCCAAGGGTTATCACGAGCTGAGTCACCACGGCAACGATCCCAAGAACCTCGAGGAGCTCGCCCGGGTGGACACCCTCTACCAGGAACACTGGGCCTACTTCCTCGACCGCATGAAGTCCATCCGCGAAGCCGATGGCCGTCCGCTGCTCGACCACTGCGTCAT
>JAUIGT010000430.1 GCA_030432615.1 Verrucomicrobiia bacterium | reverse complement strand
AAGCGATATCGCTGCTCTCACCGGGACGTGGTTTGCGGCGCGCAAAAATTGGCGATGTGTTGCGCAAGGATGCCGCGGAGACCGAAACCTGGGGTGTTTCCGCCGGAATTCGTACTGCTGCAGGCGAGATGAAAATTGGTACGGCCCGTGAAGTGACGGGCGACGGCCGTGAGCGCCGGGTGGTTGCGATTGATGGCGAGCCGGTCAAGGCACAGGCCGATCTTGGCCGCCATCTTGGCATGCTCTGGCTGACACCGCAGATGGACCGGCTGTTTATCGAAGGTGCTGGCGAACGCCGGCGGTTTCTGGACCGGATGGTTTTTGGTGCTGATCCGGAACATGCCTCGCGGGTCAATGCCTATGAAAATGCGATGCGCCAGCGGAACCGGTTGTTGCGCGAGGGTCGGGTCGACCCGGCATGGGTTGCGGCGATTGAAGAGACGATGGCCGGCCTCGGGATTGCGATTGCGGCTGCGCGTCAGGATATCGTGACGCGGCTGGCGAATCTTCGTTTCGCCCTGTTGCGCATCCTGCCATTGGCAGTGCTGACCCTGGCGGTCGTGGTCAACGGGGTCTACGGAGGGGGCGCGCGGGACTATGTCTTTCTCGGCGTGCTTGTGGTCTCGATGGCCTACCTGACGATGACTTTCGGAACTCCCGGGGAAAAGCGCGAAGTGGTGATGACGGCTCCGACGCCCGCGGGTTGAGCGGGACGCCCTTCACCCATCACTCCCCGAGCGCTTCGGACACGATGCCGAAGAGTTGGCGGGGAGTGAGCTGTTTCTGGACATCGTCGAAACGTCCGCCGGTGGCGCGTTCGATGGCGTCTTCGGAAATCTCGATATCGAAGCGGTCCTCGATTCCCAGGAGGATGTCGAGCAACTCGAATTCCTCGACGCCTTTGCCGGGATCCAGGATGGGCTGGTCCAGGGCGATCGACCCGGGGGCGCCACCGATCACCTCGGCCACCGCTTCCACCACCTGCCGCTGTTGGGGAGCGGTGAGGCTGGTTTCCGTGCGAGGCGCGGACGGGCTGGTCGTGTTGGAATTGGCGGAGTCGTCGGGAGACGCGGACGGAGACCCGCTTTTCGGCATCGTTCGCACTTCCGGGGGCGAGGCCTCGGAAGCCTGGTCGGTTCCGGAGTCCTGGCCGCCGCGATCGCAGGCGACGAGCCCGGTGAGGACGGCCAAGGCCAGGGTGGAGGCGCGGAGAGGGGGCGGAAGCGATCTCATCGGGGCACGAAGAAAGGCGATCCGGAAGAATCCGTCAATCAATCGAACACCGGCAGGCCGCTGGGCACGCTGATGGGCACGTCGAGCCGCAGGTCGATGCTGCGGGGATCGGTGAGCGAATGCAGGAAATCGACGAGGTAGCGCAGGTGACGCTCGTTGAGGCGCGGATTGGCGGGCAGTTCGTTCCTCGCGGCGATGGCGGCGCGGGCGGCGGGATTGTCCTGGACCGCGAAATCGTTGGCGTCGAGGTCGGGGCGCGGTGGCACGATGAACTGGCTGCGATCCCAGGTTTCGAGACCGTTGACGGGATCGAAGTGGTGGCGCACGACTTCCTCGAGGCTGTTGTAGGTGCCTGCGTGTCCCCACGGGCCGGTGAGGGCGACATTGCGCAGCGGCGGGGTGCGGAAGCGATAGCGGTCGTCGGGATTCCCGGTCACGAGTTCACGGCCGAAATCCTCGCGGCCCTGGAAGCCGTTGCCTTTGCCGGTGCCGGCCTGGGGCATGGCGATGGCGTGGAAATCGAAATCGCTCTGGAACTTTCCCGAGTGACACTGGTAGCAGCGGGCGCCACGTCCGTAGAACAGGACCATGCCCTTTCGCTCGTCGAAGCTGAGGGCGCGGCGGTCGCGGCGGAGGTAGCGATCGAAGGGCGAACGGTCGGCGCGCCAGGCGAAGGCCTCGAAGGCGGCGATGGCGTTGGCGGCGTGGACGAAGGTGATGTCGCCGGCGTTGGTGACCTCGGCGGGGAAGGCGTTGCGGAAAAGATCGACGTATTCGGGGATGCCCCGGAGTCGCTGGGCGAGGAGTTCCCAGACCCCGCCCGGACCGGCGAGGTTGCCGGCGTCGGCGGCATCGGCCACCGGATTCTCCCCGACCTGGCCGGCCATCTCGGCGGCGGAAGTCACCGGGAACATCGCCTGGGCGGCGAGCACATTGTCCAGGCCGGTGGGTAGGTCGCCGCCGGCGGGGTTGCGAAAACCGGAGGGTTCGTTCGGATCGGCCTGGAGGCGTCCGTCGTGAAAGGCGGTGGTGAATTCCCGGGTGCCGAGATTGAAGACCGGCGGCGCGTTGCGCGGGACCCGCTCGTGGATGGCGTCGGAACCGGTGCCGGTGTTGCGGGTGACTCCCAGGCCCTGCCCGCCTTCTCCGACCGGGAGCGAGAGGCCGTCACCGGTGTCGGCCATGGCGTGGTGGCAGGTGGCGCAGGAGATGTTGCGATTCCCGCTGATGATCTTGTCGTAGAACAGCATCTGCCCCAGCAGGAACTTTGCGGGATCGGGAACGCCGTCATCGACGAAGTCGGCGTCGGTCACGGGCCGGGGGATGTCTTTTCGGTCGGCGGAAGCGACGAAGGGAATGGCGAGCAGCGCGATCACGGCGATCACGCCCGGACCGGTGGGGGCGGCGGTGGGTTTCATCAGGGGATCAGGAGGGGTGGGGAGGGAATCGGAAGAGAACCGGTTTCGTGGAGGCCGCGGACGAACGGCATCACTGACATGAGGGGACGTCCCCCTGTTCGAATTATGCGAGAAAAAGCGCCCCGATCCAGGACAGGACCGGATTAACTCGGTTCATCGATCGGCGACGCCCGCGGATCGCAGCGGCTGATCACCGAGGTAGAGATCGTCGTAGAAGACATCGCCGGAGACCTCGCCCTCTCCGGGTTGGCGACCGTCGTAGCGAGCCTCGAAGAGGAGGCGGATCTTGGAAAACTTCTCGGGCACGAAACCCCAGTAGTCCTGGAAATCGCGGTGCACATCGAACTCGAAGGCGACCCATCGGTCCTCGGGCACTTCGAGCGGACCGGCAAAGACGAACTTCCGATTCTGGATGGCAAAGGGCTGGCGATCGATTCCCGCCAGCACCCAGGCCATTTGCAACGGCACCCGGGGATCTTGGAAAACCTCGGGAAACCCTTCCTCCGCAGGCATGACCAGCAGCGCCACCTGGAGGTACTGGAACTGGGTTCCCGGCTCCCAGCCGTGGACGCGAAAATGACCGGAGAGGGTTCTCGGCAGGTGATCGGTCTCGAGGTCGCGGACGACCCCCCACACCCAGGTGCCCGCCTGGTTGCGATCACGGCTGTCGAGTTGGAGCCGGGCGCTGTGTTTTCCGGAGTGGGACACGGTGTTGGCGATCTCGAAATCGCGCCAGAAAGGGCTGCTGTCCGCGAGGGAGAACCACGGTTCCCTTCCTTCCTCGAAGGAGGCGTTGGCGAGCAGGTTGTCGGGGGACTGCCAGCGCATCGGCGCGGCCGTTTGAGGCTCGCAGGAGCACAGGAGGAGCGGAATCGCCGCGAGCAGCGGTGACGCGGGCCTCGACAACAGGCGGAGAAAACTGGAAGCGGATTGGCGCAATGCGCGGCTGTTTTACCCGCATCGGGAGCGATTGGCAATGGAATGCTGGCTTCAATCGGGATCGGACCGGGGTTCGACAGGGCGCGGTTCGCGGCTATGGTTTCCCTCCCAATTGGAAACCAAAACCCAACTCATGAATCTGAAACGAACTCTTACCTGTCTCGCCGCGGCCGGCGCCGTGGCCCTTACCGTCAACGCCAAGGACGAGGATGGCTGGATCAGCCTCTTCGATGGCAAATCCCTCGATGGCTGGGAGGTCAAGAGCGGCTTCGCCACCTACGAAGTCAAGGACGGCGCCATCCACGGAACCACCGCCAAGGGCAGCCCGAACACCTTCCTCTGCTCGAAGGAAAAGTATGGCGACTTCGAACTGGAGTTCGACGTCAAGGTGCACGACAAGCTCAACTCCGGCGTGCAGATCCGTTCCTCGCTCAAGGACGTCGAGAAGCCCAACAGTCACGGCGGTCGCGTCAACGGACCGCAGGTGGAGATCGAGGCCAGCCCCGGCCAGGCCGGCTACATTTACGGTGAAGCCACCGGACTCGGCTGGCTGTCGCCCGAACCCCAGGACAAGGGACATTCCCACAACCACATCAAGAACGGCGAGTGGAACCACTACCGGATCGTGGCCAAGGGACCCCGCATCCAGACCTGGATCAACGGGGAGCAGGTCGCCGACCTGACTCATGAGGAAATCTTCAAAACCCACCCCAAGGGCTTCATCGGCCTTCAGGTTCACGGCATCGGGAAGGAAGCCGGCCCCTATGACGTGTGGTGGAAGAACCTGAAAATCAAGCCGCTCGACTGATTCGTCGAGCGAGCTTTTCCCAGGCGGACCGGAAACGGCTCCGGTTCCCCCTTTTTGACCGAAGAAGGTCGCGGCCCCGGTGCCGCGGCCTTTTTTGTGCTCCGAGGCGGGAAAATTGCTGGCTTGAATCGAAAATTGGGAGATATAGCAAGAAAAAACAGCAGTAATTTAAATTTCCATATTTTTAAAAAATTCGCTTGCCTGAAACAATAGGGTTTTTATAATTTCCACAGAAATTGACTTCCAAATGAAAAAGCTCCTCGTAGTCGCCAACGATCTGGAAGGTTCCGGGAAATCCACCCTGGCCCTCACTCTTTCCCATTTTCTCAACGAGAGGGAGATCAGCCACTCGCTCATTCTGAGCGACGAGTCCGACATCGAGTCGGGTCGCGACGGCGAATACTGGGACATCGAGGACGAGATCGAGATCGGTCAGCTGATCCGGGCGCTGGATCAGTCGGATGCCGTCATCGTCGATGTCGCCAGCGGGGCCGCCCGAAACTGGGGCGAGTTCTGCGAATCGCAGGAGCTGGAAAACCTCCTCGCGGAACTCGATGTGGAAATGACGCTCATCATTCCCGAGCACCTCAGCGAGCGCTGCCACGAGGAGATCGTCGATCTCGCCGAGATTTTTTCCGACCAGGCCGATTACGTCATCGCCCACCTGCCCCTGGAAGCCCGCGGTTCGGTGCAGGAAAAGTGGAAGGGCGGAGCCGCCGCCAAGGCGATGAACTACCTCGGAGCGCTCGAGATTTCCGTTCCCGGTATCAGCCCGGATCTCGCGACCGCGCTCGAGTCCAGCGGCAAGACCTTGTCCGAAGCCCTTTCGGAGACCGCCGATCTTCCGCGATTCCTGGAAGTCCAGGTTACGGAATGGCGTGAACAGGCGGCGCTTGCCTGCGAACGGGCCGGTGACTACCTTGTGCCGGAACGCGTCGATGGTTTGGTCAGCGCGATGTGACCAGATCCCGATCACAACCCTTTTTGCCACCGACTGGAGCAGAACGAATTCGTTTGGAGGACGATACTGGAGAGGCCCCGAAGGTCTCTCCGCAATAAACCCCCGGCCCGAGTGGGCCGGGGGTTTTCTGT
>JAUIGT010000429.1 GCA_030432615.1 Verrucomicrobiia bacterium | reverse complement strand
CCGTCTGGGAAAAGGAAAAGGGATCGAGCTTCGTCATCCGCCCGGCATCCACGGCGAGCAGGCGGGGACGCTGGGCGCGATTCAGGTTGAGGCAACTGGCGTCGTCTCCATCGCTGACGCGGAACTGCACCATGGTCCAGTCTCCCTCGTTGTCTTCGAGCCCGTATTTCTCCCGGCCCTGGTCGGAATTGAGATCTTCGTAGACCGGGAGCGTGGTCTCTCCGACGTAGGCGAATCCCCCGGTGCCCGAGTCGCGTCGCTCGGCCCCGCGCTGGCCCTCGAGTCGGAAGGAATTGATCGCGGTGACCATGAAGACGCCCGCGGCCATCAGCCCGATGACCGCCAGGCTGCGTCCCTTGCGGCGCACGGAATTCTGCCGGCCGAGGGCGGCGATGCTGGTGATGGCGCTGCCGGGACGCTCAAGGCGCCGCAGTCCCAGCGAGCAGGCGCAGACGCCGGCGATGGTGAGCAGGAAGCCAGCCCCGAAGAACATTCCCTGCTCGGCCATGGTGCCCGGGACCTTGGGCGCAAACAGGCATCCCAGCCCCGACAGCAGGGAAATCCCGCCCACCCACAGGCTCCAGGAGCGCAGCAGCGGTTTCGGACCGTGACCTGGCTCGGCTCCGATGGCGTCGCCGCCGGCGATGAGGTGGCTCGGTTGTACCCGGGTGACCAGCCGGCTGGAAAACCAGACGACCAGCAGCGCCATGACCACGGTGATGAGAAAGGCGATCGCGAGACTGGCCGGCTTGACGTGGTAGACGAACTCGATCCCGGCGGCGGCCGCCTGCCACGCACCGGACATGCCCAGCAGGGCGAGACGGGTGTAGATCCATCCGCCCAGCAGGCCCAGGGCGGCGCCGAGGACGGAAAGGAGAATGGCTTCGGCGAGGAAGAGCCGCCGCACGCGCCTGGCGGCGAATCCCATCGCCATGAGAAGACCGATCTGGCTGGCGCGCTGCTCGATGCCGAAAACGAAGACCAGCCCCGTGAGGATGAGGGCGGCGACGATGAGGAAGAAGCTCATGTAGGCGAAGAGCTGGCCGAAGTCGAAGGAGTTGGCCACCGCCGCCGTTGCTTCCGCGGGCAGATCGCGGACCATCCAGCCGAGATCCCCGAGATCCAGCCGCGTCTTCATGCCGTTCTCGAAGTCGATCTCCGAGATCGCGGACACCGGGAACCGCACCGAGGTCGCCTGGCCGAAGCGGTTGTGCCACAGCTTGCGGCCCGCCTCGATGCCGATGAAGGCCTTGGGGGTGGCCTTGTATTCTTCCCAGTAGTCGTCGTCTTCCTGGTTGATGCGGTCATGATTGATCGGGATGCCCGGTTCCCACTCGCCCATGGATTCGACCTCCAGCACCCCGGGGAATTCCGGTGTCCAGGCCTGATCGACCTGCGGCTGGTCGAGCGGGGTGATGGCACGGACGGTGAATTCGGATCGCTCCTCCCGCAGTTTCCTTCCCGAGCCGACCACGAAGTATTCGAGGGTGACGGCGTCTCCGTTGCGCAGACCGAGATCCTGGGCCAGCCAGTCGGTGACGACGATCTCGCCGGGACCGAGGTCGGTGGGCACCAGGCCGGTGGTGGAGTGGCCGGTCGCCGCGACCATGGAGTAGGGGGTCAACTGGTCGCCGTGGCGGATGGCGTTGACGAGGTAGGTCAGCACGCTGTCGCTTTTTTCCTCGCCGACCACGGAACGGGCCTTGGCCTCGATCCCGGGATCGAGGAAGACCCGCGCGGTGCTCAGTTGCCACAGCGAATCCTCCGGCCCGACCTTGGCGAGGTGCAACTCGGCGTCGGACAGGGACCAGGCAGTATCGACCGCCTCGTAGAATGAGGCGCCCTCGACGGAGCGGGCGGCCAGGATCACGTTGGCGCGGTCCGGTTTTTCGACCGCGAGTTGCAGTCGCTGGAGCGGTACGAACACCGTGGCCGCCGGCACCTGCTCGGCTTTGAGGCTGTAGCGACCGAAATGCGCGGCGTCGATGACGGCGTTGATGTTCCCGGTCAGTGGCACCGTCTGCTCCGATTCGCCCGAAAGCGGGGCGTCGCGGCTGAGCGCGCCCGGCTTTTCCATGCGAACGATCACCCGGTCGCCGGGGCCGACCTCGAGGCGGCGGGCGGCGGCTTCGTTGACGGCGAACCAGTCTCCGGGATTCCCCACCAATGGCTCGGGTGGGGCTCCGGCGTCGGAAAGACTCCAGAATCGCTCGTCGATGCCGATGACCTGGACCCCGTTGAGACGGCGACCTCCGCCCTGCACGGTGACGGTTCCTTCGAGCTGGAGAATCGGGGCCAGGACCGCATCGTCTCCCAGGTCACCGGACACCTTGTCGGCCAGCGCGGTGGTGAAGAATCGCTCGCCGCCCACGAGGACGGGACCGGCCTCCGAGATGCGGGCGGCGGCATTCTGGCGGAGGCTTTCCTTCACCGAGTCGCCGACCACCAGGGCGCCGCTGAGGATGGCCGAGGTCAGGGCCACGCCCGCCAGCACCGCGACGTTGAGGCCGCGGTAGTGGACCAGGGAGGCGAGGATGAGTCGGAAGGCGGACATGGGGATCAGTCGGCGAAACGGCCTTCGCGCAGGGTGCGCACGGTGCCGAGGCGTTTCGCCAGGTCGAGATCGTGCGTGACCATGACGAGGGCGAGGTTCTCGTCGTCGGAATCGTTCAGTTCGATGAGCAGATCGACCAGCTTGGTGGCGTTGGTCTCGTCCAGTGCGCCGGTCGGTTCGTCGGCCAGCAGCAGGCGGGGGCGGTTGATGAGCGCCCGCACCACGGCGACCCGCTGGCGTTCCCCGCCCGAAAGCTGGGCCGGGCGACTGTCGAATTTCGAGCCGAGACCGACGCGTTCCAGCAACTGCCGGGCGCGATCGGCGGCTTCTCCGGGATCGGGCTTGTCCGGGTGGGCGAGGGTGGGCACGAGCACGTTCTCCAGCGCGGTGCACTGGGGCAGGAGATGGTGGAGTTGAAAGATGAAACCAATCTCGCGACTGCGGAGCGCGGCCACGGTCTTCTCGTCGCAATCCGCGATCGCTTGTCCACCCACCGTGACCGTGCCTTCGCTGGGCTGGTCGAGCGTGCCGAGAATGTTGAGCAGGGTGCTCTTGCCGCAACCGGAGGGTCCGACGATGGCGAAGCGTTCGCCTTCGCTCACGATGAGATCGAGCGAATCGAGCACCCGCCGGTCGGGATCGGACTCATACCACTTGGACACGGAGGCGAGTTGAACGATCGGATCTGGCATGGGCACGGGGGATGAGCTCTACAGGAACGATGCCGAGAAAGGCCGCGAGTGCAAATCACGGTATCCGGGGACTTTCGAGTGATGAGTGAATAGACGCTCGAGGGGTAGGGGGCCCGAGTCTTCCACTCCCCATTTTTCAATCATCACTCGTTTCCCGTTTCACCCAGCGTTTCGACTTGAACTCGAAGCGGGGCAGCGACCCGGGATTCACCAGGCGGACCGGAATGCGGAGGGCGAAGGCATTGTGAAGCGCCTTGCCGATGCGTCCCTCCAATCCACCGGCGTCGGGCGCGAGGTTTTCGATCGGCTCGACCGCGATCTCCAACTCGGCCATGGATTGGCGTGTCGTCTGGGTGACCTGGAACTCGGCCACTTCGGGGAAGCCGCGGATGATCTTCTCGATGGCCGTGGGGTAGATGTTGACGCCGCGAATGACGACCATCTCATCGACTCGCCCGAGGATGCCGCCCTCGAGCGTGAGGCGCCGCTTGCCATCGGCGTCGTCGGTCCATCCCTTCTGCACCAGGTCGCCGGTGCGGTAGCGGAGCAGGGGACAGGCGGTGCGGGTGAGCGTGGTCAGGACCAGTTCGCCGCGTTCGCCCGGTTTCACCTCCTGCTCGGTCTCCCGGTCGAGAATCTCGGCGAAGTAGGCTTCCTCGATGACACAGAGACTCAACGGCTTGCCCGGGGTCTCGTAGGTGACCGGGCCGACCTCGGTCATGCCGTGGTGATCGAACACCCTGGCGCCCGGCCAGAGTGCCTCGATCCGCCGGCGAACCTCGGGAATGCTGCCGCCGGGCTCACCGGCAACGATGATTTTCTTGAGGGGGATCTCGCCCAGCTCCACGGGATCCTGCTCGGCCAGCACCTCGCCGAGGCGCAGGGCGTAGGTGGGAGTGCAGCACAGCACCGTGGCCCCGTTGGTGGCCATCATCTGCAGCCGGGCCTGGCTGCCGAGACCGCCGCTGGGAATGGCGAGATTGCCCCGCCGCGTCGCCGCGTCGAAGGCCGTCCAGAAGCCGAGGAAGGGACCGAAGCTGAAAGCAAAGAAGATGACGTCGGTAGCGGTGACACCGGCGGCCTCGTAGACCCGTTGCCAGCATTCCAGCATCGCCGACCAGCTCTCCGGAGTGTCCAGCCAGGGCAGGGGGACGCTGGTGGTGCCGCTGCTCTGGCAATAGCGCGCGTAGCGTTCCAGCGGATAGGTCAGGTTCGAGCCGTAGGGAGGAAATTCCTCCCGGTCCCAGACCAGGTCCATCTTCGTGGTGAAAGGCATCCGCTTCGCGAAATCCGCGAGCGACTCGATCGGATCCGACGAAGCGAATCCGGCCTCCTCCAGCCGGGGACGGTAGAAATCGTTGGTTTCGCGAATCTCCGAGATCAACGCCCGGAGGCGTCCCAACTGCTGGGTTTCGATCTCTTCGCGGCCGGGCATGTCGAGGGGGCGGCTCCGCGTTCGCTCACTGCCGGGCGAAGGGATCGCTCGCCCTGGCGTCGCCGGGACCGGCTTTCTGAACCTCCGCGGAAACGCTCGCCACCTTCTTGGCCGGCGGCGCGTGGGCCGGCTTGAACATGGTCACCAGGAAGCCGCCCGCGGCGGCCATGAGCAGGCCGAGCACGAAGGGCCAGCGAATTTTGCTCCAGTCGTGAGCCATGGTGATGGCCACGCAGGCGTTCACGATGGGGGCGCCTGCGAAGATGATGGACATGACCACGCTGGGCCCGGTGCCGCTCTTGATGCCGGCACCGAGGGCGAGGAGCACGAAGAACGCGCCGATGGCCCCGAGAATCCCGGCGAAAAGCGACAGCCACATCCCCGAGGCCGGCAGTTTCCAATCCGAGCCGGTCTTGACGAGGATCATCAGGGGAGCTAGGACCGCGGTGATGAAGTAGGCGATGCCGACGAACAGGAAGGCCTTGTAGCGGCCGTTGACCGGGTCGGCCATCCCGACCTGTCCCATGTGCAGAAAAATTCCGTAGAGTCCCCAGGTGGCGACCGTGCCGAGGGCGAAAATCAACCAGGTGTAGCTGCCCATTTTCTTGTTCATTTCAGGATTGGTTTTCCGTCGATTCCGGGATCGTCCCGGCCGGAGCGACCTCGATCCTCTCGCGCACTTCGGCGGGAATGGCAACCGCTTTCATGCGCCGTCCGCTGTGGCCGTGACCGCCGGGACTGCTGCCTTCACCGAAGGTGACGCAGACCACGACGAAGCGTCCGGTCGCCGCCACGGCACGCGTCTCGGGGTCGTCCGGGTGC
>JAUIGT010000428.1 GCA_030432615.1 Verrucomicrobiia bacterium | reverse complement strand
GACCCACGTCAAGAAGAACGACGAAGTGCAGGTGATCTCCGGCAACCACCGGGGTTCGACCGGACGCGTCCTCCAGGTGTTCCCCGAAAAGGAGCAAGTGATCGTCGAAGGCGTCCGCCTGATCAAGAAGCACGCTCGCCGCACCCAGGATCGTCCCGACGGTGGCATCATCGAGCGTGAGGGCCCCATTCACATTTCCAACGTGAAACTCGTCTCCCGCGGCTGATTCGTCGCCGGACCGATCTCTCACAACGTTTCAATTTCCCAAACCGAGAAAGGCTGATCATGGACCCGACCATGTTGACAAAATACAAGGAGACGGTGGCTCCCGGACTGAAGGAGAAGTTTCAGTACGCCAACGTCCACCAGATTCCCCGGATCCAGAAAGTGGTGCTCAACAGCTGCTTCGGCAACGCCGACGACCGCAAGTCGGCCACCGAGATCGTGCTGGAGGACATCGCCATCATCACCGGACAGCGCCCCGTGCCGACCGTTGCCAAGAAGGCGATCTCGAACTTCAAGCTGCGTGCCGGCGACACCATCGGTGCGCGGGTGACCCTGCGGGGACGCAACATGTGGGAGTTCCTCGATCGCTTCATCAACGTGGCCATTCCCACCATCCGCGACTTCCGGGGCGTCTCCTACAAGAGCTTCGACGGCCGCGGAAACTACACCATCGGGATCAACGACCACTCCATCTTTCCCGAGATCGAACTCGACAAGGTTCGCCGCACCATCGGGTTCGACATCACCATCGTGACCAGCGCCAACACCAACGACGAGGCCCGCGAGCTTCTCGCCCTGCTCGGCATGCCTTTCCGCAAGCCCGCCGGACGGGCCGAGGGTGAGGCCGCCCAGGCCGCCTGACGGCACGAACACCGCATCGAATCAACTTCAGACGAGGATAACCAACCATGGCAGTTGTCAGCGACCCTATCGCGGATTTCCTGATCCGCTTCAAGAACGCCACCCGCGCGCAGAAGGAGACTTTCTCCGCTCCCTATTCGAAGATGAAGGAGGAGATCGCCCGTATCCTCAAGGAGGAGGGCTACCTCTGGTCCTACGAGGTGACGGGTGAGGGCCAGAAGCGTACGATTTCCGGCAAGCCGAAGTACCTGGGCAGCACGCCGGCGCTGACCGACCTGAAGCGCGTGAGTCGTCCGGGTCTCCGCCAGTTCGTCGGTGCGCAGGAAATTCCGCCCGTGCTCGGCGGCATGGGGATCTCCATCGTCTCGACCTCGAAGGGGCTGATGACCGGTCACAAGGCCCGCAGGGAAAACATCGGTGGCGAGTTGCTGGCGATGGTCTGGTGATGCCGGACGCCTTCGCGGAAAAGCACCCGAATAACCCAACTGGAATCAACTTTTACAGCAGAGGATCGGAACAATGTCACGTATCGGAAACAAGGAAATCGGGCTCCCGGACAAGGTGTCGGTGCAGGTGGATGACGCCTCGCTGGTCACCGTCGAGGGACCCAAGGGCAAGCTCCAGTGGGAGTTGCCGAAGGGAATTTCGATCTCCCAGGAGGATAGCTCGCTCAAGGTGGCGCGTTCCAGCGAGGAGCGCCGCCTCCGTGCCCTGCACGGCACCGCGCGCAGTCTTCTCTCGAACATGGTCGCCGGCGTCAGTGAGGGTTTCACCCGCGAGCTGGAGATCCAGGGCGTCGGTTTCCGTGCCGCCGTCAAGGGGAAGGTCCTTGACCTCAACCTGGGTTTCTCCCATCCCGTCGAGCATCCCATCCCGGATGATCTGACGGTGACGGTCGAGGAGAACACCAAGATCAAGGTCGAGGGCATCGACAAGCAGCGGGTCGGCCAGTTCGCCGCCGATGTCCGTGCCTACTACCCGCCGGAGCCCTACAAGGGCAAGGGGGTCCGCTACAAGGACGAATACGTGCGCCGCAAGGAGGGCAAGAGCGTCAAGTAACGGGGCCGTCCTCCGGGCAACCATCCCATCCATTTCAAGCCATGAGCAAAATCAATCGCAAGAAAGCGCGGGCCAGCGTCCATCGCCGCATTCGCAAGAAGGTGACGGGCAGCCCCGAGCGTCCCCGGTTGGCGGTTCATTTCTCCAACCAGAATGTCTACGCCCAACTGATCGACGACGAGGCAGGCCGCACGGTGGTCTCCGCCTCTACCGCGGAGAAGTCCGCGAAGGCCTCCGGCGCCAACGTGGCCGCCGCCACTGAAGTCGGCAAGCTGATCGCCGAGCGGGCCCAGGCGGAGAAAGTGTCGCAGGTGGTTTTCGACCGCGGCGGTCATCTTTTCCATGGCAAGGTCAAGGCCCTCGCCGATGCGGCTCGTGAAGCCGGACTCAAATTCTGAAGAAACGAAGCGAATGAGCGACGAGAACAACCAGAACGAAACTCCCGCCGTCGAAGACGACGCGAAGAAGACCGCGGCCGAGGAGGCCGAGGTCGAGGCGGGTCAATCTGCCGAGGCGGCCCCGGACGGTGAGGAAAAAACCGTCAGCGCTTCCGACATCCTTGCCGACGCGGAGAAGTCCGACGACGCCACCGAGCAGGATGCGGACAAGGACGCCGCGCCCAAGTCGCGCAAGCTGCGGCAGGCCGAGCGCATCCTCGGAGAGGACTCCCAGGAGGAAAGCGGCCCCGAGCTTCACGAGAAGGTCGTGCACATCAATCGCTGCGCCAAGGTGGTGAAGGGTGGTCGTCGCTTCAGCTTCAGCGCGCTGGTGGTCTGCGGTGACAAGGAAGGGCGTGTCGGCTACGGCTTCGGCAAGGCCAACGAGGTCGCCGAGAGCATCCGCAAGGCCAGTGACGCCTCGCGCCGCGATCTCCAGCAGATCGCCGTCGATGGCTCCAGCATCCCCCACGAGGTGATCGGCGAATTCGGTGGCGGACGCGTGCTCCTGCGCCCGGCCTCTCCCGGAACGGGCATCATCGCCGGTGGCGGTGTTCGCGCGGTGGTGGAAGCCGCGGGCATCAAGGATGTCCTTGCGAAATCACTCGGTTCCCAGAATCATTTCAACGTGGTCAAGGCCACGCTCGACGCCCTTCAGCAACTGCGCACCCGCGAGCAGATCTACGCGGTCCGCGGCAAGAAGACGCGCGACAAGGCGGCCCTGTGACGGTTGCCTTTCCCTGAAATCATCCCGTTTTTACCCTCAGCCCAATCGGAATCATGCGACTGAACGATTTGAAACCCGCCCCCGGCGCCAAGCATCGCCGGAAACGCCTCGGATGCGGCGAAAGCTCGGGTCTCGGCAAGACCTGTGGCAAGGGCCACAAGGGACAGAAGTCCCGCTCGGGCGCGTCCATCCGCCCCGGATTCGAAGGCGGCCAGATGCCCATCAACCGCCGTCTCCCGAAGAAGGGCTTCAGCAACGCCAAGTTCCGGACCGTCTACGCCATCGTGAACGTCGAGTCGCTCGAAGCCAAGTTCGACGACGGAGCCACCATCGATGAGGCGGCCCTCCGCGGCGCCGGCCTCGTCCAGGGTGGTGCCTGGGATGGTGTCAAGATTCTCGGTTCGGGCGACCTGACCAAGAAGTTCACGGTCCAGGTCGACAAGGTGAGCGCCTCCGCCCGCGAGAAGATCGAGAAGGCCGGTGGCAGCGTGCAGGAGGGTTGAGTCGGGAAGGGGAGTGGATCCGGATGGAGAAGGCGCGATGTTTTCCCGCTCTGATCGTCCGGTATCCATGAAGCTCCTTTCGCTCGCGTCCCCTCCCTCCGGCCGATGTTCGGGGATCGTTCGCGCCGCTCGACGACTTTTTTGAATCCCAGGTAATTCCATCATGATTTCCGCCTTCGCCAATTCACTGAAGATCCCCGAACTGCGCCAACGGATCTTTTTCACCCTGCTCGTCATCGTCATCGTTCGCCTGGGGGCGAACATTCCGCTTCCCGGGATCGACATCAGCGTCCGCGAGGGAATCCTGCAGCAGATGCAGGAGCAGGCCGGCGGCAGCAAGGGCTTCGCGGCGGTGATGGCCTTGATGAACGTCTTCAGCGGTGGCGGTCTCCAGAACAGCGCGCTCTTCGCGCTCGGCGTGATGCCCTACATCAGCGCCTCGATCATGATGCAGTTGCTGACCGCGGTGGTACCGCAACTCGGCAAGCTGGCGCGCGAGGACGGCGGACGTCAGAAAATCAATCTCTACACCCGCTACGTCACCATCGCCCTCTGTCTGTTCCAGGGCTATGTCGTGGCGCAATCGCTGATCAACATCAAGGCGAACCCCTTCCTGAGTCAGTTCGCGGACTCGACGACGTCACCCCTGGTGCCGGACGGGGGATGGGGGTTCGTGGTGAGTACCGTCATCATCGTCACCGCGGGGACCATGTTCCTGATGTGGCTGGGTGACCAGATCACCGAGCGAGGCATCGGCAACGGTGTGTCGATCATCATCACGGTGAACATCATCTTCGCCCTTCCGGGGGCGCTGGTACAGCTCTACAAGACCTATGTCGAGGGCGCCGCGGGTGACCCGCTGAAGCCCCTGATGCTGGTGGCCCTGGTGGCATTCATCTTCATCGTCGTGGCCGCGGTCATCGCCATCACCCAGGCCCAGCGTCGGGTGAGCATCCACTACGCGAAGCGGGTGGTTGGCCGCAAGATGTATGGGGGGCAGACCCAGTACATGCCGCTGAAGGTGAACTACGCCGGCGTCATGCCGATCATTTTCGCGAACGCCATTCTCGTGTTCCCGGCGCAGATCGTCCGCTTCATGTTCCCGGAATCGCCCTGGGCGGTGCAGTTCTCCAACATGCTGAGCGGTGGCGGCTGGGTCTACTACACCCTGACCGGCGTGATGATCTTCTTCTTCAGCTATTTCTGGGTGGCCACCATGTTCCAGCCCAACCAGATCGCCGACGATCTCAAGAAGAACGGTGGCTACATCCCCGGTGTCCGGCCCGGGCGCCCCACGGCGGAGTTCCTCGACTTCACGATGAGCCGCCTCACCTTTGCCGGCGCGATTTTCCTGACCCTCGTCGCGGTCCTGCCCGGCATTCTCACCAACATGATGGGCGTGCCGGCGATCCCGGCCCAGCTGTTCGGCGGCACCAGCCTGCTGATCATGGTCGGGGTCATTCTCGACGTGATGCGCCAGGTGGAAACCCACCTGATCCAGCGCCACTACGACGGATTCCTTCGCAAGGGCCGCATCCGTGGACGGTTCGATCGCCCCGGTGGCAAGGGTGCCGTGGCGAGCAGCGGTTCGGTGATCTGGCTCTTCGTCATCGCCGCCATCCTGATCATTTTCGGGGTCACCTACTTCCTCATCACCCAGGGATGATCTTCCCTGGTCCGGGCGGTGATCGGATTCCCCGTGACTCTGTTTGATCCAATCCTTTTTCCCCGGTAGCGAAGCGCTCGGTCACTCCCGGTTTCCGCTTCTCCACCCCTTTCTCCGATCCTCCCTCGATGGCCAAGAAGAAGAGACGCATCCATTACCGCACAGGCGCGGAGTTGGACGCGATGCGGGAAGCCGGTCACCTGGCGGCGGAGATTCTCCAGGCCTCGGCCAAGCTGGTGGCGCCCGGAGTTTCCACGGGTGAAGTGGACGCCGCCGCCGCCGAGATGA
>JAUIGT010000427.1 GCA_030432615.1 Verrucomicrobiia bacterium | reverse complement strand
ACAGTAGCTTGCGAACTCGTGATGATCGAATGGTTTTTCTGCCTGCCCTGGGCGCTCTGGATGCTGGAGGCGTTCGCGTCGATGGTCAATGCCGTCGGCTTTCGACGCTGGAGCCGCCGGCAGGAGGAGGCGTGGGCGCCGGGAATGAAGCCGGAGCAGCAGGAACCGGTGGTCCTGATCGTGGCCATCAAGGGCTTCGATCCCGAGCAGACCCCGCCGTTTTTCGAGGCGATTCGTTCCCAGCGCTACCGGAGCTATCGATTGATCTTCGCGATGGAGAGTTCCGACGATCCCGTCGCGCCCTGGCTCCGCGAGCGACTGGGACTGGGCGAGGGGGATACGCTGTGGAAGAGCGGGGAGGAATCGGGACTCTCCGAGATCGAACTCGTCTACGCGGGCCCCTGCGAGGCGCGGGGGCAGAAGGTGCACAACCAGATCGCGGCGTTCTCGCGACTGCGGGAGGGAGACGCCATCGTCGCCTTCGCCGATGCCGACATGCACTGTGGCGGGGACTGGCTGGCGCGACTGGTGGCGCCGATCAATACCGGAACGCATCCGGTCTCCACCACCTACCGGTACTTCGTGCCCCGCAAGCCGACTTTCATCAACCTCCTGGCCACGGCGATCAACGCCTCGGTGGCAACGCTGGGCGGACGGGAGCGGTGGAACAATCTCTGGGGCGGTTCGATGGCGATCGCGCGGGAGGACTTCGACGACCTCGACGTGCCCGCGCTCTTCTCCGGGAGTCTCAACGATGATCTCCGGCTCGGCCGGGCCTCGCGACGTTCGGGGCGTCGCCCGGCCTTCGTGCGATCGCTTCTGGTGCCCAGCCCGGTGGATTTTTCCTGGGCCTCCTTCTTCGAGTTCGGCCGGAGGCAGTATGTGCAGGTGCGCTTTTTCGCCCCCATCTTCTACAAGGTCTCGCACCTGCTGACGTGGACCTACGTGATCGGTTTTGTCACCGCGCTGATCGCGATTATTGGCTGGGGGTCATCCCTCGGGGCCGGGGTCCTCGTTTTCGTCATCCTGTGCGACCAGGTGCGGGCGGTGGCGCGGCGACGGACGGTGCAGGAGCTGTTCAGCGAAGCCGATTATCGGAAAATCCGGCCCGCGTTCTGGATCGAGCATTTCCTCACCCCGTTGGCGATGCTGGTCCATGGGATCCTCACCACGAGCGCGCTGTTCCGCGACCGCATTTGCTGGGCGGGCATCGACTACCGCATCCTGGCGCCGGATCGGACGGAGGTGCTGAGGCGGAAGTGATCGGAACCAGTCATTCCGCTCGCCATCCCACCGGTTGGGTCCAGGCCTGCTTTTTCTGCTCGGGGAAGGACGGATTCCCGTGCCGGGCGGAAGAGGTGATCGTGGCCCGCAGGTAGAGGGCGTCTTCGGGCAGGGTGAAGCGAACCTCGGTTCCCTCCAACTCGGCAAAGACCTCGCCGATGCCGTTCTCGCCCTCCGGTCGGGTGGCGTCGTAGCCGGACCGGGTGCCGATGAACGCGGTGGAGTAGGTGGCGCCTTCCTCGGGAACGATGGCCAGGCTCAAGGTGCGCGACTTCGCATCCCAGTCGATCGACTGGAGGGAGACGCCCGAGGAGGCGTAGAAATTTCCGGCCTGCATGGCCTCGACGAGGGCATTGGGTTCGAGGGCGGGGGCCTGGACCATGACCCATCCGCGGCCGGGGGAGACATCGCCGCCGTGGTAGGTATGGGAATCGTCGGTGGCCACTCCGAGCAGGGGCGCCCGGTCCAGTTCCGCGATCCGGATGGTGTTGGCGATGTCCCAGATCCGCTCGTCGCCGGGCCGCTCGGCATCGCCGAGATGATTGACCCCGGGATGGCCGTTGTAGACTTCGAAGAAGCGCATCTCGGCGACGTGGGCGAGGTCTTCCGCGGTGATGGCCCACTGGAAATTGGGATGATTGAGGTGGGCCAGGATGGGGCGGCCCGTTTGCTGCTCCTGCTTCCGGACTTCGGTGACGACGTCGCCCATTACCTGGCGCAAGTCGCCGGCGTCGTCGGACTTGATGGCGGGAATGACCGTCTCGAGGTTGATGGCGTTGATATGGATCGGTTTGCCGCCGGCGGAATTCGAGATTTCCTCGGCCTGGAGGATGAGAAATTCGCCGGGCTTCTCCAGTTTGCCGCGGTATTCGGCGAGCGTCTTCAGCCGCACTTCCTCGGCTCCGGCCTCGGTCTTCCGCGTTTCCACCCACTCGTCGCCCCAGCGCTCGAGGTATTTCTGCATCGCGCCACGACCGAGAGCGCGCTGGCGTTTCGCCACCGCGTCGAGCGACATCCAGCGTTCGCCCTCCGCGAGGACGTTGTGATCGCTCAGGGCCATGAAATCGTAGCCCTGGTCCTTGTACCAGGCGGTGATCATCTCGGGGAAATCATTGCCGTCGCTCCAGAGGGAGTGCGTGTGGGTGTTGCCGCGGTACCAGTGTAGCGACTCGGTCTGGTCCTGGGCGGGAAGGGGGGGCTGCTGTATGAGAGTGAAGGCGGACGCGGCCAGGATGATTGCTTGGGGGCGGACGAGTTTCATGATCAGAATTCGGTAAGAAGCGTGCGGGGCGGATCGGCAAAGTCGTTCCAGACGGATTCCAGGAGATCAAGATCCGGTTCCCCGTCGAAGACGACATAGCGGTAGCGTCCGACGAAAGGTTGGCCGGGTTCGATGGCGAAGCCTTCTTCCACCTGCGGGGTGAAGACGAAGTAGGGCTTGGTGGGGTGGAGCCGGACCCATTGCGGGGATCGAAAATTGTCCGGATGAGAGAAGATGGCGACGCCGGCGCGGGCTCCGTCGAGCGGTCCGGACAGGGCCACCCAGTTCTCCCGCGAGTGGTTGCCCTCGATCCGTCCGAGGCCGGTGGCGGTGAGAAACGAGGCCGGCGGTTCGGCATTCTTGTCCGGATCGAACCAGTCCGGGGTTCCCCGGAAGGCCATGCCGCCGTAGTGATACTGCTCGATGATCAACGGGCTCTCGGAGGCGCAGCGCTGAACGGTCTTGATGTCGAACAGGTGATAGCCGTCGCCGGTTCGGTAGACGCGCACCCGCCAGGTCTCGTCCAGCACCGGGCGCGGCTGCTCCGGATCGGTGCGGTCCTCGTGTCGCTGCTCCACGGAAAACTGGGCGAACACGGGGCCGGAGAGGGACTGGCCGGTTTTTGCGTAGCGAATGCCGGCCTGTCCCTTCTTCTGGTCCCAGAAATTGATCGCCCGTCCCTCGAAGGTGGTCTTCGTCCAGGCCTGGAAAAGGGCGTGCTGGTGAGGATGATCCGCCGGATAGTCGCCGGTGACGGTCTTGCCCGAGGGAGTGTTCAGCGGGTGAATGTAGCCGGTGCGGGTGTAGATGGGGTCGTTCGTGGCCGCCTGTTCAGTCGGGGTCTTCACGTAGCGGAGGACCACCCGGTCGCCGGACAGGACGGTGAGGGCGTCTTCCGAATCCCCGCAACTCATCGCCGGCGGCCCCGCCTCCTCCTTCTGGCGGACGAGTCGGTAGTCCCTCGAGGTCTTGGCCGGGAGTTTTCGATCCAGGACCCACACGAGCCAGTCGGAGTCTCCCTCCAGGATCTGGGCCGGAATTGGCGCGGCATCGGGATCATCCTGGGGAACCAGGTAGATGGCTCCGGTGCCCGCGCGAATTTCCTCGGGCAGGGCGACCGAGATCGGGGTTCCTACCCGATCGTGGTCACCCGCGGAAACACTCACGGTCCACTTCTCGTCGTTCGCGCTCGCGAAAGCGGGGAGAAGGGTCAGGGAAAGGATCGCCAATCGGTGCATCCATTTCTTCTACAACGAACCGGAGAGGGCTGGCCATTCATTTTCCGGCTGGCGTCGGGCGCATCCGCGGGGGAAGGTTTTCCGGATGAGATGCCCTTTCTTGATACCCTGCCTCGTTCTCGCGACCGTCACCCTCGCGCCCGGCCAACGAATGCAGAAAGCCGAGGAACCCGAGGAGGTCGGACTGACCAGCATCGGCGACGCGCCGTTTCCGATTCCCGACGGCGTCGAAGTGTCGGAGCTGCCGAATGCCGATTTCGAATCGGCCTGGACCAACGAGGGGGATCTCAAGGTGTCGCGGTTCGAGCGGATCGAATCGAGCGAGGCGCCCCAGGGAAAGGCGTTTCTCCGGAGACTCGAGGGCGGGGTGGGGACCATCGACCTGGTGCGGCCGGTTCGGGGGAGTGCTCCCTACCTCCTGTCGGCCTGGCTGAGGACGACCGCGGCGAGCGAGGGGCGGGCTTCCTCGGAATCCGATGCCATCTTCTACGGCAACCATACCCCGTTGAACGTGCCGGACACCGGAGGGGAATGGAAGCGGGTGGGCTGGTACTTTCGGTCCGCCGTTGGCGCGACCTCGGTCCGGCTGCTGCTGCGGTTCGCCGGGGAAAACGAGGTCGCCATCGATGAACTGCGTTTTCGCGAGGCCTCGGAGGCGGAATTTTCCCGCGCCTACGCCGGCTGGCGTGCCCGGTATCCGGAGCGCGATCTCGGCCCGCGCCCGGGCGACGGAAAGCACCTGTCCCTGTTCGTGTCGAAGCTCACCGAGCCGAAGTATCCCCAACTCCCGCTCACGGTGATCGGGATCGGGTCCAGCTACACCAACATGCTGGGAAATGGCGAGCGGCTGGTGCAGTGGGTGCGCGAGCATTACCCGGACGCGCCGCCGATCCATTACCAGAAGCACGTGGGCTCGGCGGTCGAGTTCGACTACACGCGCGGCTGGATGCGCCAGCACGTGCTCGCGAAACGGCCCGACCTGGTCATCCTCTATTCCGGGGGCAAGGCCGAGGACCTGGAGAAGCTCCTAGCGGATTTCCGGGCCCACTCGTCGGCCGATGTCATCGTGGCCAGCCTCCACCTGCGCGAGCGCGACGTCGAGATCACCGACGCCACCATCAACGCTCCCGAGTGGGACGAGATCCGGGACGTGGCCCTGAAATACGGCTGCGAATGGGTGGACAGTCGCCGCGAGTGGGGCGCCTACCTGAGAAAGCATGAGCAGCCCATCGAGTGGCTGCTCAAGGACGCGGTGCACCAGAACGATCACGGCGCGCTGGTCATCAACGAGAACATCTGCCGTCACGTGGTCCCGAACGACGATCCCGCCTACCGGCCCGAAGACCGCGAGCGGTGGATTTCCCCGGAATTGTCGGCCCATGGCGGGGAAGGCGTGGTTTTCTCCGACGGAAAACGGATGCGCCTGCGCTTTCGCGGGAACCGGATCGACCTGGTGGGACAAAAGTCGCCCGACGGAAAGGTTCTCGGCGCCGGGGAACCGATTCTCGTCGATGGCACGCCGCTGGACGAGTTGCCGGTGTTTCTCACCACCCTGATCCGCCCCGGGGCCCAGAACCATCGTCCCGAGCGGGGCAGCACCTCGGATCGTGCCCCGCACGCCGTCCTCCTGGGCGACCCGCAGACCATCGTTCCCCAGACCTGGACCATCCGCATGTACGGCGACGCCGGCGCCTACGAGTTGATCGGTTCCGTGACCGGGCACGACGGCTACGGACACAACGGCGATCGCTTCTCCGGAAACAGCGGCC
>JAUIGT010000426.1 GCA_030432615.1 Verrucomicrobiia bacterium | reverse complement strand
TTTCCCGCCCGCGTTTCTCGCTCTCTTTTCATGTCCGACGCCCCCCTCACGCCCGCCCAGCTCGCCAAGGAAATTGGCCGGCGCCGCACCTTCGCGATCATTTCCCACCCCGACGCGGGGAAGACCACGCTGACGGAAAAGCTGCTGCTCTACGGCGGCGCGCTCCAGCTGGCGGGCAACGTGACGGCGCGGAAGAACGAGCGAGCCACGGCCAGTGACTGGATGGAGATGGAGAAGCAGCGCGGCATTTCCATCTCCTCCACCGTGCTCCAGTTCGAGTACGGGGACGCCTGTGTGAATCTGCTCGACACCCCCGGTCACCACGATTTCTCGGAGGACACCTACCGCGTGCTGGCGGCGGTCGATTCGGCGGTGATGGTCATCGACGCCGGCAAGGGGATCGAGGCCCAGACCCTGAAACTCTTCGAGGTCTGCCGCCGGCGCGGCGTGCCGATCTTCGTGTTCATCAACAAGATGGACCGCCCCTCGCGTCCGCCGCTGGAACTGATCGACGAACTGGAGACCGTCCTCGGCCTGCCTCCAGTGCCACTGACCTGGCCCCTCGGAGACGGACCGCGTTTCCGCGGCGTCTACGATCGCGAGAAGAGCGAGGTCTGCCTCTTCGAACGCACCCGCCGCGGGGCCTTCCGCGCCCCCATCGAGGTCAGCGATCTCGAGGATCCGGCGGTTCGCGAGGCGTTGGAGGAGGACCTGCACGAGGTCGCCAAGCAGGAGATCGAACTGCTCGACGGGGTCACCGAGGAACTCGACATGGAAGCGGTTCTCGCCGGCAAGCAGATGCCGGTCTTTTTCGGCAGCGCCATGAACAACTTCGGGGTGCAGCACCTGCTGGAGCGCTTCATCGCCCTGGCGCCCGAGCCGGCCCATCGTCTCTCCAACGAAGAACCGGTCGAGCCCACCCACCCCGAGTTCTCTGGCTTCGTGTTCAAGATCCAGGCCAACATGAACCCGAAACATCGCGACCGCGCCGTCTTCATCCGTATCGTGTCCGGCGCCTTCGAGCGCGACATGCAGGTCTTCAATCCCCGCACCGACAAGCGGGTCCGCCTTTCCAACTCGCAGCGGCTCTTCGGTCAGGACCGGGAAACGCTCGACCTCGCCGTAGCCGGGGACATCCTCGCGCTGGTGGGCAACAACGACTTCCTCATCGGCGACACCCTGACGACCGATTCCGGCATTCGCTTCGACGAGATGCCGCGTTTCACGCCGGAAGTCTTCGCCTACATCCTCAACAACGACACTTCCAACTACAAGCGCTTCCGCGCCGGCATCGACCAGCTGCTGAAGGAGGGCGTGGCCCAGGCCTACGAACTCCACAACAGCCACCAGAAGGTCCCGCTCCTCGGCGCCGTCGGTCCGCTCCAGTTCGAGGTGTTGAAGGCGCGGCTCGAATCCGAATACCGCGCCGATTGCCGGGTGGAGTCGGCCCCCTGGAACGTGGTCCGCTGGATTCGCCCGAAAAACCGCGACAAGGCCAGCGGCTACAACGCCAACGAGGCGCCCCAGGTGGTGCTCCCCAGCGACGGCGCCCTGGCCCGCGATTCCGAGGGCCAGTGGGTCGCCCTCCTCGCCGCCGAGTGGCAGCTGCAGCTGTTCAGCGAACGCAACGAGGAGCTGGAGATCCAGCCTTACGCGTTCGATCTCTGAGGACGTGGGACGGCTCGGGAGAGCCTTCCTACGGCCCCCCCACCTTCCTCAGATCACCAGCGCCTGCGCCAGCTCCTTGTTGGCCTGGTACCACTCGATGGTCTTGTCGAGACCTTCCTCCAACTCGATGGTGGGTTTCCAGCCGAGCAGTTCCTCCGCCTTGGAAATGTCGGCCCAGGTCTCCATCATGTCGGCGCTGTGGAAAGGCTTGTGATCGATGGTGGCCTTCTTGCCGAGCCGCTGTTCCATGGCGTCGATGAGCTGCATCAGCGAGGTCGGACGCTTGCCGCCGCCGAGGTTGATGATCTCGTACCCGAGCGGCTTCGCGGCGAGGATGGTGCCGCGGGCGATGTCGTCCACGTAGGTGAAATCCCGCGCCTGGCTGCCGTCGCCGAACATCTCGATCTCGGTGCCCTCGTCGATCCAGCGGATGAACCGGAACGGCGCCATGTCGGGCCGGCCGGCGGGGCCATAGACCGTGAAGTAGCGCAGGATGGAGACGTCGAGCCCGAAGAGGTGATGGTAGGTGTAGGCCAGCACCTCGGCGGCCTTCTTCGACGCGGCGTACGGAGAAAGCGGACGATCGACCGGCTTGTCCTCGGTAAAGGGCATCGGCAGTCCGGCGTAGAGCGACGAGGTCGAGGCGAGGATGATCTTCTTCACGTCGTGGAACCGCATCGCCTGCAGCAGGTGACGGGTGCCATCGACGTTGGTGGAGAAATAGACATCCGGGTTCTCCAGGCTGTAGCGAACCCCGGCGCGGGCGGCGAGGTTGAAGACGACGTCGAAGTCGTGCTCGTCGAAAAGCCGGTCCACCAGCGCCTTGTCCTCGATGTCCCCTTTCACGAAAGTCAGGCCGTCCTTGCCCTCGAACCAGGTCATCCGGTGCTCCTTGAGCCGGGCATCGTAGGCGTCGTTGAAATTGTCGATGGCCACGACCTCGACTCCCTGGTCGAGCAACTGCAGGGTGACGCGCGAGGCGATGAATCCGGCCGCGCCGGTGACGAGGACTTTTTTCATGTCGATTTTTGCGGGGAAAGGCTCCCGAGAAGGGCGGGAACCCTAGCGGCAGACCCCGGATTGCGCCAGCGCAAACCCTTGAACATTCCCTTCCCCGAAATCGTCTAAGGAACTGTGATCTCGGCGCGTTTCCGCTGCGGCCCCGGTGGCGAAATCGTCTCGCATCGCGTAACTTTCGCACCGCCCCAGGGTTTTCCCGGTGCGCCTTTTTCCCGCCTCTTTCCTCCTCCCATGAAAAATCTGCTGAAGATCGTATCGATCCCCACCCTGGTCATCGCCCTCGCCGGCGGTTTCGCCGTGGCCAAATCCGACGCGCCCGCGAAACAACCGGGTGCCGCCACCTCCACCGAAAAAGCCGATCTCGGGGCCTCGCAGCGCATCGATCAACTGGTCGAGAAGGGCTACGCCGCCAACGGCATCACCCCCAATCCGCCGGTCAGCGACGAGATCTTCGTGCGCCGCATCCACCTCGACATCATCGGCCGGGTGCCCACCAAGGCCGAGACCCTCGCCTTCATCGAGGACCAGGCACCCGACAAGCGGGCGAAGCTGATCGACACCCTCCTCGATTCCGAGGGCTACGTGGCCAACTATTTCAACTACTGGGCCGACCTGCTCCGCGCCAAGACCCAGATTTCCGGCAACGGCCAGAGCACCCCGGCCGGCCTTTCCTACGCCGCGTGGATCAAGCAGTCCCTGCGGGAAAACAAGCCCTACGATGATTTCGTCCGCGAGATGCTCAGCGCCAGCGGCACTTCCTGGGACAATCCCGCGGTCGGCTACTACCTGCGCGACTACGGCATGCCGCTCGACAACCTCGCCATCACCACCCAGGTCTTTCTCGGCACCCAGATCGTCTGCGCCCAGTGCCACAATCACCCCTTCGATGCGTGGACGCAGATGGACTACTACCACCTCGCCGCCTTCACCAACGGCCAGGTCACGACCAACCAGTCCGAGAACCAGCGCGCCGCCTTCGAACTGGCGTCGAAGAAGTTTCGCGAGAAGAAGGGCAAGGCCATGTCGAGGGAGGATCGCAAGGATCTCCAGCGTTCGTTTTCGGAAATCCTCAAGCCCGTTCGCTTCAACAACGTGGTCGAAACCGACCGCGCCCTGCGCCTTCCGCACGACTACCAGTACGACGACGCCAAGCCCAAGGCGGTCGTCCAGCCGGCCGTTCCCTTCGCCCCCGGTGCCGCCGTCAGCGAGGGCGAATCGACCATCGAGGTCTTCGCCGACTGGGTGACCTCGCCCGAGAATCCGCGCTTCACCAAGGTCATCGCCAACCGGCTGTGGAAAAAAGCCTTCGGCGTCGGCGTGATCGAACCGGTCGATGACCTGCGGGACGACACCGAGGCCGCCAACCCCGAGCTGATGGCCTTCCTCGAGCAGAAGATGGTCGAGTTCGACTACGACATGAAGCGCTTCCTGCGGATGGCCTTCAACACGCAGACCTACCAGCGCGAGGCCAGTCCCGAGGAACCCGTGATGGGCATGCCCTACCACTTCGCCGGCCCCGTCCTCCGCCGCATGACCGCGGAGCAGATCTGGGATTCGCTCGTCGCCATGACCGTGGAGAATCCCGACGAACCCGACCCCGCCTTCCAGCTCTACACCAAGCGCCGCCTCACCGAGGTCGAGCTGATCGCCAACGCGGTCTACGACCAGAAGCCGGGAGAATTCCTCCGCAACGGCTACGAGATCGCCCAGGGCACCCAGGAGGCCCTCGCCGCCGCCCGGGAAAGCAAGGATCCCGCGGCCATCCGCGCCGCCTCCAAGGAAGCCCAGCGCATTCGCCGTCAGCTCGCCCTCGAGGTGGAGAACCGCGTCTTCCGGGAAGGCCTGGAGGAAAAGCTCACCCTCGTGGCCGCCAACGGCGCCGATGACGATGCCTTCCTCGCCGAGCTGATGGAAACGGTGAAGATCGAGAACGAGTCTTCCCCGGTCGAAGGCATGGGCGCCCTCATCGGCGAAAAGGACGGCGTCGTCCGCCAGCTGGTGAACGCCATGCTCGCCGACGAACAGAAGGCCCTGCGCGCCGCCGAACACGAGCGCACCGTCGCCGAGCGTCAGGCCTGGAGCGTGAACGACAAGGAGGAAAAACGCGCCTACCAGATCTACGAGACCATCCGCGAACGGATGAAGCGCGCCGCCGACATGCAATCGCCCGCGCCGGGCGGCCACTTCCTCCGCGAGTTCGGCCAGTCCGATCGCGAGGTCGTCGAAAACGCCAACGACCAGGCCTCCATCACCCAGGCCCTCGCCCTCCTCAACGGTCCCATCATCGGCGGCATCACCAGCCGTTACTCGGTGCTCGGCCGCGACCTCAAGGACGAGCGTTCCTTCGACGAACGTCTCGACACCATCTTTCTCAGCATGCTGAGCCGCTATCCCGACGCCGAGGAGCGCACCATCCTCAAGCAGGCCTGGAACGAATCCGACGGCGCCGGCAGCGTCCAGGGACTCGTCTGGACCGTCCTCAACCTCCGCGAGTTCCTCTTCATCCAGTAATCGGATCGCTGATCGCCTCCTCCCACCACCCACGCGCATGAAATCTCTCCTCCACCGTGCCGACGACCTGACCCGCCGCGACTTTGCGGGCACGCTCGCCAAGACCTTCCTCGGCGTTTCCGCCGCCACCTTCGGCCTGCCCGCGATCGAGTCGCGCGCCGCCGGCAAGGGCGCGTCCGAGCTCAAGCAGATCGCCACCGCCAAGCGGGTCATCTACCTCTACATGTCGGGCGGCATGAGCCACCTCGACACCTTCGATCCCAAGCCCGGCAACGAGGTGATGGGACCGACCGGCGTCCTCCGCACCAACGCCGACGGCATCCAGGTCTCCGAATACCTGCCGCGCCTCGCCAAG
>JAUIGT010000425.1 GCA_030432615.1 Verrucomicrobiia bacterium | reverse complement strand
AGCAGGGTCCCGGACCTGAGCACGCTGTTGCAGCCGACCTCCGTTCGGTCACCGACGATAGCGCCGAGGCGGGCTCGACCGGTGAGAGGCGGCGCGGCTTCGGCCGGACGGGCTCCCCCTGGGAACCACAGGAAAGCGATTCCCAGCCCGTGAACCATCAAACAAACGCTTGGGAGGCTGTTCACCGCTCATGAATGACCAAACAAACGTTGGGAAGGCCATTCACAGCTCATGAATGACCAAAAAAACGTTGGGAAGGCCGTTCACCGCTCATGAACCACCCAAAAAACGTTGGGAAGGCCATTCACCGCTCATGAACCACCCAAAAAACGCTTGGAAGGCCATTCACCGCTCATGAACGACCAGAAAAGCCTTTCGGAAACCACCGCGAGCGCGGTGAAGTGTGAACTCCCGCTCGGAGGAGCTCCATCCCAACGTTTTTTTGGTCACCTCCCGCTCGGAGAAGCCCCTCCCAACGTTTTTTTGCCCACCTCCCGTTCGGAGAAGCCCTTCCCAGCGTTTTTTCGGTCAACTCCCGCTTGGAGGAGCCTTTCCCAACGTTTCTTCGCCCACCTCCCGTTCGGAGGAGCCCTTCCCGACGTTTTTTCGGTCACCTCCCGCTCGGAGAAGCCGTTCCAAACGTTTTTCCGGTTACGGTTCGGAACGTCCGAAGCATGGCAGCCTGATCCGGGAGTGCAGCTTCGATTCAAGGTTGAGGACTCAAATTACGGAAGTCAATCAACTCAGAACGGGATCGGGCTTGCCATCGCTGGCTTGTTGTGACCGGGTTCAGTCAAGGAGCTTCGTGACAAGAAATTGGCTCCGAAAGTGGTGTCCAGCCGTGGCTACTTCTGGGATATCCCCGAATGCCTCTGCGGGAATACCTGTAAATCGGCCGGTCTCATAACCTCGAAGTCGAACCTCAGTATGACGATCCGGGATCTCAATGTCAGTCCAACCGAAAACGATCAATTCAATCAGTACGGCTTGCTTGAGATCGGTATCTCCAACGCGAGTCACCTTAATAAATTTAGTTCCAAAGTGTGCAGGAAGATCCGCATCGGAATCGCCTATGATTCTTCCTTCAATCTCAACCATTTCTGCGAAGCCCACGCCCAAAATGGGAGTGATCGTAACCGCGTGACCTTGCTCGTCAGCTAAAGAAGGCAGTGTGATCAGAGCAAAGAAAAATACAGCGATGCGAAACATGATTTTGGCACAACAGGTAGTTCTTACATTCTCACCAACTTCACCCTCTGCATAGGCTTAGCGAATCGGGGTGAAGGTTTCAAGGCGGAAACGAGCGGGTCGGCCGGAATCCCGGGGAATGCGCAGCGAGGTCTTGCCAACGCGCAACGGCCAAGGCACGCGAATCTCTGACCTTTGCCGATCTTCGGGATTCCCGAACGGCAGGAGACCGCCCCGCGCCGGTTTTTTCGGGGACTCAACAGGGTTGGGTCGCGGACCTGACCCTGTTGGGTCGGGCTTTCCTGGTCGCCGGGAAGCGCTACGACGACTTCGGGAACACTTCCAGCTCCTGCGGGTGGCGGGCGATGTGGCCCTCTGGCAGGACGCCACGCCAATGGGTGCCGGGGTAGACGAGGCCGTCGCGCCCGAGCAGGGTGCCGGGACTGAGCACGCTGTTGCAGCCGACCTCGGTGCGGTCGCCGACGATGGCGCCGAATTTCCGCAGGCCGGTGTCGTGGACGTTTCCCTCGCCGTCCCGAACGCGGACGTTCTCGCGGTCGAGACGGACGTTGGAACAGATGACGCCGGCGCCGAGGTGGGCCCGGTGACCGAGGATGCTGTCGCCGACGTAGTTGAAATGCGGCACCTCGCAGTCGTTGAACAGGAGGCAGTTCTTGAACTCGCTGGAATTCCCCAGCACGCACCCGTTCCCGACGATGACGGTCTGGCGCAGGTAGGCGCCGCTGCGGACCACGGTCCCCCGCCCGATCCAGGCGGGTCCCTGGATGACGGCGTTGGCCTCGACCACGGCGCCCTCGGCGATCCAGACCTGCGGGCCGACGACGGCGCGCTCGTGGACGTCGCCTTTCACCAGGTCGCTGATTTCCGCGGCCGCCGCGAGTCGCTCGACGAGGTAATCGGACAGCCGGCCCAGCGCGGCCCAGACCGGTTCCCCATCCGAAAACACCTCGCCATGATCCGTCTGGCCGAGATCGAGGAAGTCCGATGCGGGAAATCTCATGGCTCGGAAATCGAGAAGCGACTGGGAGCGCGGGCGTCTCGCCCGCAATGCGTTGGCCCAGTTCCCGGCAGCGATGGCGGGCGAGACGCCCGCACTCCCGGTGCTGGCGCCATCGACGCCAGACCTACACGGTCATGACGTCCTTTTCCTTGTGCTCGAGGTGCTCGTCGATGCTCTGGACGTACTTGTTGGTCAATTCCTGGACTTCCTTTTCGTAGTCGTGGAACTGGTCCTCGGTGATGGTGCTGTCCTTCTGCATCGACTTGAACTTGTCCATCCCCTCCTTGCGGGCGCCGCGCACGCGGACCCGGCCCTGCTCGGCCATTTCCTTGATGACTTTGGTCAGCTCCACGCGTCGCTCGTGGGACAACTCGGGAATGGGCAGGCGGATGAGCTTGCCATCGACGGCCGGATTGATGCCGAGCTTGGACTCGCGCAGGGCGCGCTCGATGTCCTGCACCGTGCTGGCGTCGTAGGGCGAAACGGTCAGCAGGCGCGGCTCGGGAGTGGCGATGAGGGCGAGGTCGCGCAGCTTCATCGTCGAACCGTAGGAGGCGACTTTCACGTCGATGCCTTCCACCAGCGCCGGGCTGGCCTTGCCGGTGCGAACGGTGGACATTTCGTGCAGCACGTAGTCGACGGCTTTCTGCATCGCGACTTCGGTTTCCATGAGGGCTTCATCCGGATCCATGACTGTCAGTGGTGGGCAGGTTCTGGTTCGAGGGTGGGGAAAAAATCGGAATCGGGTTCGACCGGCGAGCGATCTCAGGCGGCGTCGGCATCGTCGAGCGGCCGCGCCGAGACCAGGGTGCCGAGCGATTCACCCAGCAGCGCCTTGCCGATGTTGGCGGGATCGGTCATGTCGAAGACGATGATCGGCTTGTTGTTGTCCCGGCAGAGGCTGAAGGCGGTCGCGTCCATGACCTTGAGCCCCTGGGTGAGCGCGTCGGTGAAGGTGAGGTGCTCGAAGCGGCGCGCGTCGTCGTGCTGCATCGGATCCTTGTCGTAGACGCCATCGACTTTGGTGGCCTTGAGAATGACGTCCGCTCCCACCTCGCTGGCCCGCAGCGCGGCGGTGGTGTCGGTGGAAAAGAACGGGTTGCCGGTGCCGGCGGCGAAAATCACGACACGCCCGAGTTCCAGGTGACGCATGGCGACGCGGCGGATGAAGGGCTCGGCCACATTCTTCATCTCGATGGCCGACTGTACCCGGGTGACGACACCGTGGGCCTCCAGCATGCTCTGGAGCGCGAGAGAATTCATCACCGTCGCCAGCATGCCCATGTAGTCGGCGGTGGCGCGCTCCATGCCCCGGCCGGCGGCGGCGGCACCGCGCCAGAAGTTCCCGCCTCCGACGACGAGGGCGATCTCCACGCCCTTTTCCTGCGCGGCTTTGATCTGCATGGCGATGGCCTCGACAATCTCCGGAGAGATATTGTCCTGGCTGCCGGGTTCCCGGAGAGCTTCTCCGCTGAGCTTGAGGACGACGCGCTTGAACTTTCTGGGCATGTAATCAGCGAACGATTTTGGCACCAAACATCAAGAACCCGCGATTTTAAAGGGGAAACTCGGATTCATCCCAGTTTTGTCCCCACCGGGATCGGCTGACCACGAAGGAATTCGGAAGCTGGCAGCCGCTTTCGTCCCTCGAGCTGCAGGGCGCCCCCGAACCGAAGGACGCCTCCGTCTCCGCACCGGACCCGCAGGGCATCGTTCTCCGGCGTCCCCGCCACCGAACCGGGCTCGTCGCCGAGTCCGCCGGCTTCCGCATCGAGGGTCACCGGGGGAAAAAGTTTCAGCTTCACCGCCGCCCCCTTTTCGGTGGGAAAAAGCGTCGTCGTTCCCGGCCAGGGGTCGTAGGCCCGGACGAGTCGCTCGATTTCCACCGCCGGCCGCGACCAATCGATGACGCCGTCCTCGCGCCCGAGTTTCGGTGCGTAGGTCACGAGGTCCTCGTCCTGGGGCGTGCGCGGCGCGTTCCCGCTTTCCAGCAGCGGCAGGCCCTCCGCGAGAATACCGGGACCGAGTTCGGCGAGCTTGTCGTGCAGGGTGCCGCCGGTGTCATCGGGAGCGATGGCGAGGGCGTGCTTGAGAATCATGTCCCCCGCGTCCAGCGCCGGCACGATGTGCATCAGGGTGATTCCGGTCTCGGCGTCGCCCTCGCGAATCGCGGCCTGGATCGGCGACGCGCCGCGGTGGCGCGGCAGGAGCGAGGCGTGGAGGTTCACGCAGGCGATCCGGGGTGTCTCGATGACGGCTCTCGGCAGGATCTGTCCGTAGGCCATCACCACCTGGAGATCCGGCTCGAGCGCGGCGAGTTCGGCGAGGGCCTCGGGATTTTTCCGCAGCGTTTCCGGCTGGAAAACGGGAATACCGGCCGCTTCGGCGACCACCTTCACCTCCGGCGGCGTCAGCACCTGCTTCCGTCCCACCGGCTTGTCGGGCTGGGTGTAGACGCCGACGATCTCGTGGCCGGACGACTCGATCAGCCACCGCAGGCTCGGGAGCGCGATCTCCCCGGTTCCCATGAAAACGATTCGCATGGTTCAGCAGAACCACGGATGCCCGCGAATTCACGCGGAATTTTCGCTTTCCCCTCTTCGCTCACTTCCCCGTGTCATCCTGAGGAACGAAACAGATTCCTGGGTTGGCCGGTGGACAAGACGTTGCCTGGCGCTCGCGCTGGTGCGGACGTGGCGGGAGCCGGTCAGGTGTCGGGAGGTGGGGCACTCGTTTCCCGCTGGCGGGAGATCCCTCGGCTCGCGGGCTCGCTCGGGATGGCAAGAGAGAAAGAGAAGAAATCTTCGCGTCGATTCGCGGGCATTCTCGGTTTCCCTCACACCGGCATCGTCATCTTCTGCCATTCGGGATGGGCGGTGACCACTCCGATGATGTCGGCGAGCACCTTCACCGGCGGCTGGTTGGCGTCGATCTCCGTCCGCAACGAGTCGGGGAAAAAATCGAAGACCTCCTTGGTCTCCTCCTCGTAGGTCCGGATGCGGTGGCGGATGACCTCCTCGCTGGCATCGTCGAGCCGACCCGATTTCAGGGCCCGCTTCCGCAGGCGGGTGATCAATTCCTCACGGTTGGGACACGACAGGTGGAAGATGTGGAGCACGTCGATGTGCTGCGCCAACAGCTCGGCCTGGCCCCGGTTGCGGGGAATCCCGTCGAGCACCAGCACGTCGATGTCCGGCTTGAACTCGTGCGTCTCCGCCCGGGCATCGACCTGGGTGCGGAAGAAGCGAATCGTCAGCTCGTCCGGCACCAGCTGCCCGGCGCTCGAATGCTTCACGAATTCCTGCCCGATGTCCGTCCGCGTGTCGAGCGAGCGGAAGGCGTCCCCCAT
>JAUIGT010000424.1 GCA_030432615.1 Verrucomicrobiia bacterium | reverse complement strand
GCCATCCTTCGCCGGAAGCGCGATGAGCGCCGCGCCAAGGTGCCCGACTGGATCATCGACTACATCGCCAACCACGTGACCAGCAACGTGCGGGCCATGGAAGGCGCGCTGATCCGGGCCGCCACCCTGAATTCCATCAACGAGGGCGATTCGTCCGAGATCGACGAGCCCGCCCTGGCCAATCGCCTCGGCCAGTTCACCGACGCGGAAACCGCGCGTCAGGTCAGCGTCCAGGAGATCCAGGAACTGGTGGCCGAGCACTACGATGTCAGCATCCGGGACATCACCGGCCGCCGCCGCACCAGTCGACTGGTGGAAGCGCGACACGTGGCCATGTCCCTCGCGCGGGAACGCACCGAGCTTTCCCTGACCGAAATCGGCAAGGAGTTCGGCGGACGCGACCACGGCACCATCATCAACGCCTGCAAGCGGATCGCCGCCAAGGCCGAATCGACTCCCTCCATGAGGCGCTCGCTCGAGTTCCTGCGCCGCACCCTCGTGAGCGGAGCGTCCTCCCGACGCTCCCGGGGAGGATTTCGGTCCCGGGAACGGGAGAGCTGATCCCGGTCCCGGCGCGGGACTCGCCACCGGTTCGTCGATCTCGCCGCCCCACGGACTCGTGGGGCCTCGAACCGTTGAAATTCCGGGGATTTTTACATTAGACAGCCCCTGTAAATGCGTTCAATATTCACCGGATTCCGGCCCGGTTTCGGCGTGCTTGCGCCTACTCACCTCACCCGACTGCGGATCTTACAGGCATCATGAAATTTCAGATCGAAAGGGATGCGTTCCTCGAAGCGCTGCAACAAGTTCAGCATGTGGTCAGCACCCGCACCACCCTCCCCATCCTTTCCAATGTGCTGATCGAGGCGGATGGCGACACGCTCAAGCTGACGACCACCGATCTGGATGTCGGAATCAGCGGCCAGGTCAAAGCCGATATCGAGCGAGGCGGCGCCACCACCCTGCCCGCGAGGCGCCTCGTGATGATCATTCGCGAGTTGTCCAGCCCCGACGTCAGCGTCGAGGTCGATTCGGACAACGTCGCCTCGGTCCGCAGCGGCCCCAGCTTCTTCAAGATCCTGGGGCTCGACCAGGAGGAGTTCCCGCCGCTTCCGTCCTTCGACGAAGCCCGGGAATTCGTCATCGAACAATCCAAGCTTCGGGAAGCACTCAAGAAGACTTCCTACGCCATCTCCACCGACGAGACCCGCTACGTCCTCAACGGAATCTTCTGCTCGTTCAAGGACAACTCGCTCACTCTCGTCGCGACCGACGGCCGACGCCTCGCCATGGTCGAGCAGGAAGTGGAGTTTCCCAAGAGCAACGAGATCGATGTGATCGTACCCACCAAGGCGATCAACGAACTGCAGCGACTGCTCGAGGATGAGGGTGAAGTCCGCATCCGAATCTCGGACAGCCAGGTCTCCTTCGAACTCAACGACAGCATCCTCGTCAGCAAACTCATCGAGGGCAACTATCCCAACTTCCGGCAGGTCATTCCCGGCGAGGCCAAGGAACGGATCACCCTGGAGCGCGAAGTCTTGCACAACGCCGTCAAGCGCGTCGCCCTGCTGACCTCCGACAAGTCCAACTCGATCAAGCTCTCCTTCGAGCAGGACCAGTTGCACATCTCCGCCAACTCGCCCGAGATCGGTGAGGCGCTGGAGACCCTGCACATCAATTACAAGGGTCCGCAAATGGCCATCGCCTTCAATCCCGAGTTCCTCATGGCTCCGCTTCGGAATCTGGATCAGGACGAGATCTTCATCGACCTCATCGACGAGATGAGCCCCGGGGTCATCAAGATCGATGAGCCCTTCATCTACGTGCTGATGCCCATGCGGGTCACCCAGTGACCGGCGAACGCTCGGTGACCGGACAGCGACCGAGGCCACCCTTCGCTCGAATCAGGGTCCCGGCCAGTTCCGTCAGCGCGGCTTCACCGCTCCGACTCGGGACGAATCCAGAAAATTCTTGATGATGCGCAGCCCGGCCGACTGGCTTCGCTCGGGGTGGAACTGGGAGGCGAAGATCGCTCCCCGACGCACGGCGGCGGCAAAATCGATTCCGTAGTTCCCGGTGGCCGCGATGATCTCCCGGTCTTCGGGAACGGGAAAGTAGGAATGGACGAAGTAGAGGTGCGGTTGGTTCGGGAGACCGGCCCAGACCGGATCGGCCGGATCGCGTGGACTCACGGTGTTCCACCCCATGTGAGGCACCTTGAGTTCGGACTTCGGAAAGCGCCGCACCTGGCCCTTGAAGTGGCCCAGGCCCTTCACGCCGGGATTCTCCTCGCTCCCTTCGAATAGGACCTGGTAGCCGATGCAGATACCGAAGAAGGGGCGGTCCTCCGCCAGCCAGCGCGTGATCGGTTCCCGCAATCCCTGGTCATCGAGGTGGGTGACGCAGTCACCGAACGCCCCCACCCCGGGAAAGATCAATTGGTCGAAGCCCTCGAAATCCCCGGGACCGGCCACGAGTTTCCCGGTCGCCCCGATGATCTTCAGGGCATTGAGAACATTGCGCAGGTTGCCCGCGCCATAGTCGATGACTCCGATGGTTGCGCTCATGGAACCGCGAAAGGATCAAAGCACGTCCTTGGTGCTCGGCACTTCATCGGCGATGCGGGGATCGATCCGGACCGCCGCATCGACGGAACGGGCCAATCCCTTGAAGATCGCTTCCGCCATGTGGTGCCCGTCGCGACCGTAGAGGATCTCGGCATGCAGATTGATGAGGGCGTTGAAGCTGAAGGCCCGCAGAAACTCTTCCACCAGGGTGAAGGCGAAGTTACCCCCGATGCTGTCCACTCCCTCGGGCGCCCGGTATTCCAGGAACGGCCGCCCGCTGAAATCCACCACCACGCGCGCCAGCGTCTCGTCCATCGGCAGCATCGAAAAACCGTAGCGGATCAGCCCTTTTTTCTCACCCAAGGCCTCGCGGATCGCCTGGCCCAGAACGATGCCGGTATCCTCCACCGTGTGGTGAAAATCGACCTCGATGTCTCCCTTTGCCGCCACTTCCAGGTCGATGCGGCTGTGCTTCGAAAACAGCGTCAGCATGTGGTCGAGGAAAGGCACCCCGGTATTCACGGTGGATCTCCCGCATCCGTCGATCTCGACGGTCACGGTCACCTCGGTTTCACCCGTCTTGCGATGGACGGTGGCCTTGCGGGAACTGGTCATGGCGCACTATACGCACCGAAACGGTGGCCGCAATTTCGGAGCGCCACCCGGGTCGAGCCGTCGATCAGCCCGACCCGGCCGACAAGGGTCCTATCGATCGCCCGTCGTTCGAGCGGGGCAACGGAGAAAAACCCGCACTTTTCAGGCTTCCTCGCCGTCCTCCTTTTTCTTGCCACCGATCCCCGTGACCTTCATGACCACGATGGCGACCACCATCAACCCGGCCACGATCATCATGATCAGCTGGAAGTTCAGTCCGCCCCCCTCGTCGGCGACCACCGGGCTCGGGCGTTCCTCCGCTCCGGCCTCACCTGACTTCGTGCCGTCGTTCGCGGCGGTCGTCTTCTTCGGGGCCGGCTTCTTCGCCGCGTTGGATTTTTCCCCTTCCGCGTCGGCACCTCCTTCGCCTTTCTTCGTCGTCCCCATCAGACCGGCCAAGGCAGTCGACTGGTCGGTCTTGGCATCATCACCCTCGGCGGCGGCAGCTTCGCCCGGATCCGAGACCAGTTCCTTGCCATCGGACTTCGACTTGGCCATGGTCTCGGAGACTTCATCGCCCTTGGCGGCACTTTCGCGTTGCGCCTTGGCCACGGCGATCGCTTCTTCGGCCAGAGCGATCTGGTGATAGAGCGCATCGGCGTAGCTCGAAGGGACGAATGCCCCCTCCTCGCCGGAGGATTTCTTCTTGGACGAACTGGTGCTGCGCCCCTTCTTGGAGCCCTCGCCGCCCACCGGCAGGGCCATGGCTTCATCGATCATTCGCTTCGCTTCGGCCAGCTTCTCCTCGGCGATGAGCTTGTCGGCCTTCACCAACTGCTCCGACATCTGCTTCAGCGCGTTGAGATCGATCCCCTTGAGCCGCTCGATCTCCGATTTCACCAGGGCGATGGCGCCGGAGAGGCTATCCCTGGAGTTGTCGCTGATGCTCAGCCATTTCACCCCGGCCGACTTTTCCCGCTCCACCGCGCGCTGGAAATTCGCGACTTCCTGGGCTCGGGCCGCTTCGACTTGGGCCCGGGCGACTTCATCGAGCAGTCCCTTGTCCTGCTCCCATTTCTGGTTGCGGTATTCCACGTCCTGCAACGCACGCGTCAACCGCTGGCCGAAGGCCGGCAGCAATTCCTTCACCACGGGGAGAGCCTCAAGGTGCGCCGGCGTCCCGAAGTAGCGCTCGTCCAGGATCTCGAAATCGCGAAGCGCACCCAAGTGGTCGCCTTGCGCAAGTTTCCGCTTCATGACGACGCCGCGAATCCGGGAATCGGTGAGCGCCTTGAAATCTTTTCGCTCCTGGGGACTGATCCAGTCGCCCTCCACCTTCACCCATCCCCGTTCGACCTTGTCGAGCTCTTCCTTCAGGTCGGCGAGGATCTTCTCCACCTCGGCCTTGTGGGTGCTGGAGGGAAACTCCTTCAGGAACTTCTCGGGACCCGAGGAAATCAGCGAACGATACGCCTCCGCCGACATGAGCGAGGGAGCGGGGAGCTTCTTGCGGAGATCGGAGAGCGCGACATCGTCGGCGGCGGCCTTGATGATCTGCGCGATGTCGTTCTTGGGAATGATCTTCGTGTCCTTGATGGTCGAGGAAACGGCGATCTCCAGCTTGATGTAGTCGGATCCCTCGGAAGTGATCTTGCCTTCGAGCGTTTCACCGCTCTTCAACTTGACCGTGTCGGCGAGACCGGTCGATGCCATCAGCAGCACTCCGGCGAAAAAAACCAGCAGAAGGGAAAAACGGGGGAACGGCTTCATGAATCGGAGGGGAACGGGTTGGAACAGGGGGAATTCGCGTGAATCTAACAGCCCATCACTCTACTGGAAACGAGTGACGCGGGACAAAACTTTTTTTGATTTCCGGCGTCGAAAGCCCGCCTTTCTCCCCACCCGGCCGATTCAGCGCCCCCGCTTCGCCCGATTGAAGCGCGATTTGCGTTCCGCCGCCTCGTCTTCGGCGCTCTTCTTGGGAAGCGGCGGCGGCTCCTTCTTCGGCTCGCCCGGCGAGGGAACAGCCGACTTGTCATCCTTCCGATCGAACTCGGGAGTCACGTCGCCGGAGCCCTCGCGAACCGGGGTTGCGGGTTGCCGCGGCACCGGCACAGGTGTCGGGGCGCGTTTGGCGCCACCACGACCGGACACCGGATCGGCCGATCTCGCCGGCCGCTTCCGACGAGACCGCAGCCACGCCGAACGCCATCCCGCGAACTCGGGCAGTCGCCAGCCGGTTCGCGTCACCAACGCGTCGGCGATCACCAGCAATAGCAACAAACTCAGCAGCCACGGCTGGATGCTGGCAAAATCGCGACGTTCCGGCTTCTTCCAGGCATCCGACAGCTCCAGGAGTTCCCGCCCCCCGCTGATCTCCGAGGTGGATCGCAACTCCGCC
>JAUIGT010000423.1 GCA_030432615.1 Verrucomicrobiia bacterium | reverse complement strand
GATCTCGTAGAAGACGGAGCCATTCTGGATTCGGTTCCAGATCTCGACTTCGATCACTCGATCCTCTTCTGCTGTAAGCAACATTGCGTATCGCGGGCTTTGGCTGTACAGCCGGAAAAAGCGTTTTCCGCCTCCTTCGGCAACAGTGTAAACCTTTTCTTTGGGAAGACGGAGAGCGCGCCAGTTGCTCCCGACAATGTTTCCTTTTCTGAGAATGATCTTGGCGGATTCATCCGGAGAATACTGAGGAAGGTCATTCGCCATTTTGCAGAACTTCGTGGACACCAAGAAACCGGCAACAAACCCGACTGCGAGAATCGCGACAGAAATCCCGATCGACTTCCAAGTTATTCGAAGTGACTTCATCGGTCCGCTATTTCCTCAGTTCGGCGGTATTGCGCTCGAAAATGCGCCGCCAGTTCCCGCGCCAGTTCCACCTCCTTAAGCTTGTCGCGGGCGCGGAGGGTGTCGGTGATGGGGCCGATGGCTTGGTCGTAGTCGATGGCGGTCACATCAGCGAACACCCCGATGGCTTCGGCCGGCATACCGGCCTCGATGATGGCTTCCCAGGCGTCGCGCTGTTCGTGGTGGGTATCGACGCAGGCGCAGCGGATGATGAATCGCAGCGCGCCGAAGGTCTTGCCGGTCCAGCCGTCTTCGTAGGTGAAATCCCGGGCGATCTCGTAGGGATTGGTATCGGGATCGGACATGTGGGGACGATTGGCGGCGGAGTAGAAATCCTTGCGGATGGGCGGTCGGCGCAGGGCGATGCGGGTCGGCCCTCCCGGTTCGCCGACGCGGTAGTTCCAGATCTTCTGGCCCTCGGGCGAGAGGACGAATTCGAGAAAGCGGTGCGCCAGTTCCGGGTGCGGCGCGCCGCGGAGCAGGCCGATAGGGTCGGCGCCGATCGAGGTCCCGCCGGTGGGCATCACGAACTGGACGCGGGAATCGCCGTCCGCGTCGCGATGGAGTTCGTTGAAGGTGCGCCCATAGAAGTCGATGCACAGTCCAGCCGCGGCATCGCCTTGGGCGACATCATGGGGGATCTTCGAGGCCTGGTCGGTGAAGTAGCGACTGTTGGCGCTGATCTTGAGCATCATCCGCATGGCACGGTTCCAGCCGGTCCGGATGGCCTCGGGTTCGGGCATCCCGGAATCAAGCGCCGCCCGCATTTCCTGCTGGAAAATCATCTCGATCGCCTTCGTCACCGATCCGGATTTGGTCGGATCGGCCAAGGCAACTTCTCCGAAATAGCGAGGATCGGTCAGGTCGTTCCAGGCGTCGGGTGTTTTCTCGATGCCCAGCCGCTCCAAGCTGTCGCGGTTGTAGACGATGCCGAAGGCCGAGAGCACCGTGCCCACCCAGCGCCAGTCCGAATCACGAAATGGTTCACCGCTGGCGGAGGCGGGCATGATTTCCTCCGAGAACCAGCCGGGATGCTCTTTGGCGAGGGCGCCTGGTCCGTATTGGCCACTCACATCCGTGGCCACGAGCGCGCCCGCTCCCGCCTGTTTCGAGAAATCGTAGGCGCCTCCGCCGAAGAACAGGTCGATGCCGCTGCTGAGCTCCGATTCCAGGAACATCCGCCGCGCCTCGATGGCGTCGGCCGGGAGTTCATCCGAAGGTTGCGCCGTGTCCGGGTCGATCTTGTCGCTGGCAAAGGCATTGAGAATGACCGAATCCGCGGTTTTTCCGGTCTCCTTTGTCCAGAGATTGGCGAAGGCGTTGGCGTATTCCGACTTCAAGTAGCGGGCGATTTCCGAGGTTCCACCCGGCTGCCGCCAGTCGATCCAGACCTTGCGATCGAATTCCTCCCGCATGTGGCGCACGAACGCCCGCTCGAATTCCGACCGGATCGACTCGTTGTGCGGAGAAATGACGATGAGTCGCTCCGCATTGGCCCCCGTCACCGCCGCATCATCCGGGCGTAACCAGAACGGCGCCACGAGGATGGCGGCGAGCAGCGTGAGGACGATGGCGAGGCGGGGGAGCATAGGTGAGAAAATCAGTAATCAGTGGTCAGTGGTCAGTGGTCAGTCGGCAGTGGTCAGTCGGCGGTGGTGACTTGAGAGTGCGGGTGCTGAGTGAAAAGCGGGATCGGCTTTGCCAAGCTTGGCATCCCGAGCGCAGCCGAGGGATCCCTCGGCGGGAGATGAATCGCTTCGAATCCGTCAGGAACGACCGATTTTCCCTGGGCGAACCGTTCCAAGCCGGGATGCAATTCTTCCTGCCTTCGAGAGGTCCCTTGGCTCGCCGGCTCACTCAGGATTTCTGGAAAAAGGTGCCTCACGAAGGGAAAAGGAAGAGGGTTGAGTCACGGACCAGACAGGGTCAGGTCGTGGCCGGCAGGATGACGATGTCGTGGGAGTCGGCGGTGGCGTAGAGGGTTTGACCCTCATCGCGGACCACTCGGCGGGGGTTGAGTTCGGCGATGTGGACGGTTTCTGGCTTCCCGTCCGTGCGAAGGGCGTAATGCGCGATCTCTCCGAGATAGACGGATTCCGCAAGCTTGCCAGCCACAGTATTTTGCGCAGGCTTTTCACGCGAAAGAGAGAAACACTCGGGACGAATGGAAAGGAGCACGCTTTCGCCGTTTTGTGGCTTCCATCCCGGGTCGCCGGGGGTTCCACTGAAGATTCCCGCCGCGCTTTCGACAGTGCATTCGCCGTCGTAGGAGATGGCGGTGATTTTCCCGGGAAGGAAATTGGTTTCGCCGATGAAACTGGCGACGGTCGCGGTGTGAGGGTGTCGGTAGACTTCTTCCGGAGGACCGATCTGGGCGATCTTTCCGCCGTCGAGGATGGCCATGCGATCGGCGATGCTGAGCGCCTCTTTCTGGTCGTGGGTGACGTAAATGGCGGTCAGACCGAACTCCTTGCAGATGCGGCGAATCTCCGAGCGCATCTCGATCCGGAGCTTGGCGTCGAGGTTCGAAAGCGGCTCGTCGAGCATGAGGCAGCGCGGCCGAACCACCAGGGCGCGGGCGAGGGCGACACGTTGCTGTTGTCCACCGGAGAGCTGGTTGATCTTTCGCTGGGCGTAGTCAGCCATCTTCACCATCTCCAGCGCCTCGGCGACTCGCGCCTTGATCTCGTCCTTCGGGACCTTTCGCTCCTCGAGACCGAAGGCGACGTTGCGAAAGACATTGAGGTGTGGCCAGAGGGCGTAGCTCTGGAACATCATCGCCGTCTCGCGCTTGTGGGGCGGCAGGTGGGTGACCTCGTCCTCGTCGAAGTGGATGGTACCTTCCTCCGGGAGATGAAAGCCGGCGATGGCGCGCAGCAGGGTGGTTTTCCCGCAACCGCTGGGCCCGAGGAGGAAAAACAGTTCCCCGGCGGCAATGTCGAGATCGAGGTTCTGCAGGGCCACCGTTTCGCCGAAGCGCTTGGTGAGTCCCCGGATGCGAATGCTGACCATGGAGTGACAGGGGCGGAAATTCCGAGTCCAGTCCTATTCTCGAAATCCGGCCAAAGATGCAAACACCAAATCGAGTTTCGCCTCTTTTGGTGGAACGCTACAGGCCCTGTTCCCTGGCTTCGAAACGCGCCAGCCCGCCGGTTCGATAGCGGAAGACGTAGCGTGTGCAGGGATGCTGCAATCCATGGATGACGATGGGCTCTTCGAAGACCTCGTGGTCGCGGAGCAGGGCCATGGTCTTCGGGAACAGCGGCTCGGCCAGCCCCAGGTTGGCGGCATTCACCCACAAGGGGCGGTTCAGCAGTTCGGCCCGGCGAATGGCTTCGACGAATTCCTCGTCGCTCTGGGCCAGGGTCATGGCCGGATCGTAGAGCCGCGAGGCATGGACGAAGCCCAGGGTGAGGGAATTGTCGATTCCCGGGCTGAAGGGATTGACCACCTCGCGGGTCAGGCGCACGGATTCGGCGAGGGCTTCGACGGGACGCTCGCGGTAGATGTCGCGCTGCTCCCGCGTCGCGGTGGCGAACAGGACGATGAATCCCGCCGCTGCCGCAAGGTAGAGGAGCCCCCCGAACAGGGGGCGCTTCGATTTTTCCCCGTGGGGCGCGACCGCGCCGAAGCCGGCGCCGACGATCACGAAGGCCAGGGGCAGGAAGCCGACGGTGTACCAGGGATAAAGCAGGTTCCCCGATCGAATGGCGTCAGCGAACATCAGGAGGGCCGGGGCGCACAAGGGCACCAGCCACCAGCGCAGGTGTTTCCGGGTTCCGATGGTGACGAGGCCGGCGAGGAAGAAGAGGCCCACGAGCGCGGCGGCCCAGATGGTGATGAGGGGATGAGCCTCGTGGAGGTCACGCCAGGACAAGGCATAGGGATTTCCCGGATCCCACTCGTGCCACGGGGTGCCGAGCGACCAGTCGCAGAGGAAGTTTTCCAGCAATTCGCGATCGACCTTGCCCGCGATGCGCCCTCCTTCCAACCAACCGGGAAGCTGGAGAAGATTGGGCATCATCACCTGCAGGGTCAGCATGGCGCCCAGGAGGTTGGCTCCCGTCCAGCGCCAGACGTTGGCCACTCGAAGCGGATTGCCATGCCCGGGGGTGAAGGGCGACCAGGCGAGCCAGAGGGCGGCGAGATTGAGCGGGACCAGGAGGTAGATAGCGCTGAGGTGCGCGTAGAGGAGAAGGAACTCCGAGACGCCGAAAGCGACCCACCATCGAGCCCGATGCCGATGCCGCAGGGCCTGCAGCAGGCACGCCACGGTGACGACGGCGAGCAGCATCTGCAGCGCATAGCCACGGGCGTCGCTTCCGAAGCGAACCACCCACGGATGGAGGGCGAGGAGGAACGCGGCCACGGGGCTGCCACGGGGGAAGCCGAGCAGGCTCACCAGCCAGCCGGCCGCCGGGATCAGGAGCAGGGTCGCCAGGAACGACGGCAACCGGATCTTCTGTTCGGAAAAGTAGAAATCGTCGGGATCGTCGCCCGAGGTGTCGGCTGGCCCGTGGCTGAGCCGGGCGAGCACGTTGAAGAGCATGTGGTTGTTCGGCCCGTTGTCGTAATTCCAGATCGCCTTGGCCCAGGTCGGGTGCTTGGCGACGAAGGTATCGTCCTCCATGCGGTAGACGTGGCCGATGAGGAAGCGACGGGTCGTGGCTTCCTCATCGCCCCAGAGGCTCAGTTCCAGTCGCGGCAGCATGGCCCACGCGGCGGTGATCATCGCCGCCAGGATCAGCAGGCGTCGTCCCCAGGTGGCGAACGCGCCGGATTTCCCGGCGTCGGATTGCGCGGTGCCCGGGTCGATCGTGTGATCGATCATGGCGGGGCGGAAATTCCACAGGAGCAGGGCGATGACGGAGAGTCCCAGGTTGATGGCCGCACCGTACCAGAGGCCGATGACGGCCCAGGACCGGGTGCGGATCGACTCCTTCACGTTCCGTGTCGTGTCCAGCCCTTCGCTCCAGGGAGAGGGGGCGACCACGAGATAGACGAGGCTGGCGGTGGCGACGAAGAGCAGGAGGCCCCAGAGCAGCCAGCGGGTGGGCAGTTCCCGATCGTGGGCGGCGACCGGTGGCGCCGATGGGGAATTCGACTCTGTGGTGGGGGTGTCCAACGGGCGGAACTGTAACGGACTTTTCCGATCCTGCCATCGCGAAGCAGCCGGGTTCCGTTCGGCCGGATCCGATCAGGGCTGGCGAAGCAGATT
>JAUIGT010000422.1 GCA_030432615.1 Verrucomicrobiia bacterium | reverse complement strand
GCGCGGGTTTCCGGAGGGGATTGCTGCGTCCGACTTCATCGCTTTGCTGCGGAAAACTCAACTCGGGCGGGAGCGACTGCTCGACACCCTCCTCACCGCGTCGCTTCGTCAGGCGAAGGTGATGAAAATCATCTCGAATCATGCCCAGGACTAACGAGGTCCCGGGGGCGTTCGAGGTGGTCGGGTTTCGGTGATCGCGGCTGGATATAGGGGGTGGGGGCTGTGCGCAAACGGGGGGAGCGACTGTTCGTACAGATCAGGAGAATCGGGAAAGTGTCAAAATTTGTCGCCTGCCCCTTTCGGCAGCCCCCATCACATGGCAGATCGCGCCTGGGTATTCGATCCTGACCGACCTCGGCATAGCATCAAGGAAAACCAATCGCGAGCCGTTTTGTCAAGATTCTTTGGCTGACCGCTGCAGAGCCCGACCCCTGCGGCGTCCCGTTGACTGACCCCTGCGGAGCCCCGGTGGTTGGGGAGGTGAAGAGGGCGGAATTTGGCTTTGCCACCGCAAAGCAGAACGACCGATCCGGCTTGGGCGTAGGCAAAAGTTCTTGCCCCAGATCAGTCCGGAAGGTAGCCTCACTGCGTCTCTGCTCGATGGTGCATTCTGAACGCTTCGGAGGAAAAGCCTTACTGTCAGCAAAAATGAAAACGAACTCATTCAGAATCGGATTTTTCCCACTTCTCTTTGGCCTTGTCGTCACTCTTGCGGTCGGAGAGGAACCCGAAAGGTTGCGTAGCCTCAAAGAATCATATCACCGTGAGCTGCAGAGGGTAGCCGGCCCCGTAACTAAAAAATATGAATCTGCGCTAGAAGCGCTAATGGAATCGTACGCCAAGGCTGGGAATCTGGAGGCAGCGTTATCGGTAAAAGCGGAGCTCGAGAAACTGAAGGAAGCCGCTTCCGGTGATCAGGCAGTAGACAAGTCCAATTCAACGGAACCCACAGGGATGATGGAAAGCTTCAAGGAGTGGCTAGACACCGTCGAATTTCACGACAAGGATGGAAGATGGCAAGTTTCCGAAAATGAGGTGACGCAATTCCGAAATAGCGGCGAAACGAAAGTTTTCAAGCGGCTCCCAATCATTGAGGCAGGAAAAGTGCCGTTCGAAGCTTTTGAGCAAACATCGAGCTTCGAGTTGGATGAAGGGAGGGAGAAAGGTATCAGACGGAGCGAAAAGTGGACTAACACTATTCCATTTACCGTCGAGCCGCGGAAGGATTCCTAGCCGCAATGCGGCGCAGGCGATTTCCTCCCCGCAATCTGTTATCCTTGCTTGTCGCCATTGATTTCACTTCAATTCCCACCAGAGCGATCACGCTCCGTTCCGGAATCCGCCGGATTTTGAACGGAAATGCTATGAATTTGACAGCCCCAGTATTGATGATGTGTGCTTGCTTCTTCGGAAGCTCCGATTTGGTAGCCCAAGAACTTCCTGAGTCAGCAAAGGAACTGATCCAAAAGCTAGACCAGTTCGAGGCCGAGCAGTTTGATGCCGCATTGAAGCAAATCGAAGAGAAGCGGAAACAAGTAGTAAAAGCCTTGGAGTTTCAGATGAACGCCGAAACTCGGGCACGAAATCTGGATAGCGCGTTGGCGATCCGGAATAGGATCAAGGAACTGAAAGGTCCATTGCTTGTTCAAGAATCTGAAAAACAGGCGGAAGGTCTTTCACATAAGCAAGAAGAAGAATTCCACGAATGGGTCAAGACCGTTCGTTTTGAGACGTCCAACGGCTGGATCCTGAAGGTTGAGGACTCGGACATGACCTTTGTCTATCCGGATAAGCCAGATCAAGTCTTTAGACGTCGTCCGGTTCATATTGATGAAGAAAATCGTACAGTATCATTCCCGAGTATTTGGAACGATCTATCCTCGCCGAAGGGAGCGCTTCAAATTTTCGAGAACCTAAAGACTGGAAAACTCATACCCGTAGAGGGAGAAGCCGAGCAGAAAGTGAAAGTAATACCAGAAGCGCCATCGGAATGACCGCTCGAGAATGCTACGATTGGTGGCGTGCCTTCCTGGTGTCTTTCGCAAACTCCGAGATTCTCTCAGAAATCGACTGTCGCCCTCGATCAAGCCGGCATCTCTAAAACGTTATCCCATGAAATTAGAAGTCACAATATTGATGACGTGCGCTTGCTTCTTCGGAAGCTCTGCCTTGATTGCCCAGGAACTCCCTGAGTCAGCAAAAAAACTTATCCAAAAGTTGGACCAATTCGAGGCCGAGCAACTTGAGATCGCAAGGAAGCGAATCCAGGAGAAACGGAAAGAAGTAATGAAGGCCTTGGAGTTCCAGATGACCGCGGAAACTCGGGCACAGAATCTGGATGGCGCATTGGCAATACGGAACAAGATCGACGAACTGAAAGATCCGGTGAGTTTCGCTGAGTCGAAAGACGATGAAGAAAATAGCCCACAACAACCGTCAGACGGTTTCGCGAAGTGGCTCGGGACGGTTCAGTTTGAGACGTCAAAAGATTGGATATTGAAGGTCGAAGGCTCTGAAGTGCTTCTCGCCTACCCAACGAATCCCGAGGCAACCCATAGGAGGCCTGTCCAAATCGACGCTGAAACACGGATACTTACATGGCCAGTTTTATGGCAAGATCCAACTTCACCGGAGGCGACCCTTCAAATTTTCGAAAATCGACAAACTGGCAAACTCACTACCCCGGAAGGAAATGAACAAAAAGTGAAGGTGACACCGAAAGCGCCACCGGAATAATCAAGCCGGAGATCGCTGCCCCCCCTCAATCCCGGCCGGGGCTCCGCTGGGGTCAGGGGCTCCGCTGGGAGCAGTCAAAGAATCTGGACAAAGTCGGTCACGAGTCAGGCAGAATTTCTTGAATGAATCCAGTTCAGGAACTCTCTTCCGCTCGAGATTTCAGCGATCGCACCGGAAATGACAACAATGGCAGTATCCCGCCTGACTCGCATGGCACGACCGGGTCTTTGATGTTGTCGAACCCCCGGTTCCTTCTACCATGGGCTCCGTTATGAATTCTCTGCCCGCGCTGAAAACCGGTCTCGCCCTTCTTCGCACCGCCGCTCTGGCCTTCATTACTGCGTTGGCCGCGCCCCTGAATGCGGCCCCCGACGACAGTTCGGACCCTCCGCATATCGTGTTCCTGGTCAGCAACGAACAGGATGACAACAGCTACGAGTCCGCCCGCACCATCCCTCCCTTCGCGGAGGCGCTCGCCGAGGAACACGGCTACCGCACCACGGTTCTGGAGGCGGAGTTTCCGGAGTCCGAGTCGCGTTTTCCGGATATCGAGACGATCTGGGAAGCGGATCTTCTCGTCATCTTCTGCCGTCGGCTGGGGCTTCCGGCGGACCAGCTCACGATCATCAAGAATCACGTCAACGCTGGCAAGCCCGTGGTCGCTCTCAAGACGGCCAATCACGGCTTCGCGGTCCGCGGCCCCCTCGTTCCGGGCCACTTCGCCTGGTGGGAGTTCGTCGCGGACGTTCTCGGCGCCGAAAACCGCGGTTACACTCCCCGGCCTTTCGGTACCGACGTGACCGTCGTGGAGCGCGATCATCCCATCGTGGAAGGCCTCCCGGAAAACTGGCGCAGCGAAAACAACCTCTACCTGAACACGCTTCTCGATCCCGGGGCGACCGTTCTCCTGAGGGGCAAGGCGCATGGTCACGATCAGCCTCTCGCCTGGATCCGCAGGGCGGGAAGAAGCAAAGTGTTCTACACGGCCCTGGGGCATCCGGCGGATTTCGACGACGAGCGCCCCCACTTTCGCAGGCTCCTGGCCAACGCCATCCGCTGGGGCCTGGAGAGGGAAGAAAAACCCTGAAACGGGTGGGCCCGGGGGGCGACGACATTTCCTGACTCGTTCCCTTTCCGAAACGCCGTGGGAAGCGGCCGCTCCGGCCCGTTCGCGAAGCGGCGGATCTTCTGACTCGCGTTGGCCGCCGACTTCAGAATGGCGATTCGCCGACCCACGGTCCGTCCACCGTGCCACGCGGGCATCTGCCCGCCGTGTCACTCCTCCAGTTCGCGGTAAAGCTCGTGCACCTTGGCCATGATGCGCTCCTCGGTGCTGCGGGCGTAGCCGGTGGCGGCCTCGTAGCCGCCTTCCTCCTGGATACGGACGCTGGGAACGTAGCCGGTGTAATCGTTGCTGTAGCCGGCCACCCAGACCCCGGCTTTGCCAGCGAGTTCCCGCTTGATGCGCAGCGAGTAGTCGACCACCACTTCGCTCCCGAGCGCGACCAGCGTCAGCGAATCGCCGAAACGCACCACCTGCACGGGGTAGTCGTGGGGCGCCCGTCCCGGTTTGTCGAAATCGACGGTGACTTCTCCGTAGGCCGTTTTCAGGGGAGCGGTCACCGGTTTCGGATGGGTGGAAAAGGCCATCTCGACCGCGTTGGACAGGGACCGCCCGTGCTGTTGGGTGAGCATCACGTCACTGATTCCCGGCACCACTCCCGAGCGGCGCGGGTAGGGATTCTGGTCGCCGCCGCAGCCCGCCATGAACTGGGCGGTGAATCCGGGCCGGAATTCCTCGAGGTAGGCCTGGGCAAATCCCGCGTAGTCTCCCGACCACTCGTAGCTCCCGAGGCAGGTGGTGTGGCAGGCGTAGCCGAAGAGCACCCCGAGCGGACGGCCGTCCTCGGCCTCGGCCCGCAGGGCCGGCACGGCCTGGTCCACCGGCCCCGCCGGATTCGGCCCTCTTTTGGCATTCGGATGATCCTCGGGGAGGTCGTAGTTGCGCCGACGATTCATGGAGAATCCGCACCGGGCCTCATTCCACGTCAGACGAGCGGGCTCCATCGCTGCGACGGCTTCGCCGACGAGCCGGACCACGATCTTCTCCAGGCCGGAGGTGAATTCCCAGGCATCGCGGGTCTTGGCGTTCTCCAGCGCCTTCTCGTCGGGCAAATCGAGTTTCCGGTAGATCTCCGGGCCGGTGTGGGTGTGCGAGGCATTGAGGAGTAGGCTCTCCGGTCCCAGGCCGTGCTGTTTCTCCACTTCGGCTGCGATGCGCAGTCGCATGCCCTTGCTCACCCCGATCAGGTCCATGGTCACGATGACGATCTTCGTGCCCGCCTCGTCTTCGAGGGCGAGGGCCTTCGCGTAGAGATCGGTGAGCTTTCCTTCCGCCGGGCGATCGCGGGCCCCGTAGCCGGCCATCCAAATGAATCGCTCCGGCGTGATCGTGGCCCGGGCGAATCCCGCCTTCCACGTCGCCTCGACATGCGGAGCGATCGACTTGTAGGAAGTCGCTTCATCCTGGTCCGTCGACTGGGCGCGCGGGGACGAGGTGAGGGCGAGCAGGGCCGCCGCGGCGGCGGCGAGAGAGAAAACAAGGGGGCTCAGGCGCATGGGAAGTCTGCTTGGGTGGATCTCTCCGAGCATGCCCCCGGTCCCGCCGGCGGAGGAAGTGCAAAGACGGGCGCAGGTGCGCCAAGCTACCTGGCCGAATCGGAACAGGGGCAGGACAAGAAAAGAGCCGCCCCCCACCGCAAGCGCCGGGAGGGCGCGAAAATCAAGACGCGTCGTCTCGACCTGCCGGCGGCGACGAGTGCGTTGGCCGTTGTCGTTCGATGGGAATTGCCAACGGGTCCCGGAGGCGCCGACCGGCAAAGCCGCGAA
>JAUIGT010000421.1 GCA_030432615.1 Verrucomicrobiia bacterium | reverse complement strand
GTTCAACGTTGGAAGTTGGAAGTTCGAAGTTCGAAGTTCCCGAGCATTTACGCTCGTCGAGATCGTCATCGGCCTGACGATTCTCGGCATTCTCGCCGGGGTGACGATTCCCACCATCCGGACAATCGAGAAGGAGCGCGAAGCGCGGGAGCCCGTCGCCGAACTGGTGCGCATGGCGCGCACGGTTCGTTCACGGGCCATGGCGGAGCAGGTGCCCTACCAGATCGCCTTCGACCAGCGCGGCTTTCACGCGGCGCGTTTCTTCAATCCCTACGGCCAGAGCGAGGAGTTCGATCAACTGGTGCGGGACATCGCCCTGATCAATGAACGGCAGGAAATGATCGACGCTTCGCGGGAGCGGGGCATCGATCCCAACGAAGGCCGGGCGCCGACCGCCAACGATCGAGCGCTGGAGACGGCGCGGGAAGGACTCACGTATCACGAGCAGTTCGAACTCCCGGACGGGGTCCGCTACAGCCTGCTGTTCTGGGGGGAGACCGACTGGATCGACATGGACAGCGGACTCTTCAAGCGCTGGGTCTTCCAGCCCTCCGGCATGTGCCAGCCGATGAAGATCCGGGTGGAGTCCGACAATGCCTTCTTCGAAGTCGATTTCCACCCGTTGACCGGCGACGTGAAGAGCGAGCGCAGTTGGGTGGAGTGAAGGGCGCTTTCTGATGAAAGAGTCCATGCTTCGACGAATCACCGGTTTCGCCTTCTGCGGAATGTTCTTTCTCGTTTCGGGGTTCCTGATCCTCGGTGGCGTTGCCGGCACCGTAGTCTACTTCACGTTGCCGTTCCTGGCGTTGTTTCTCCTCGTAGGTGCTCTGGTCCTGCTTCGGCCTCATCGATAGAGTTTCCGGTTCTTCGGAAACATCGCCCAAGCCGCGAGGATGCCGGCGGCGAAGCCGAAGAGGTGGCCCTGCCAGGAAATGCCCGGCGTTCCCGGCAGCACCCCGAGAATCATGCTTCCGTAGGCGAGCAGCAGGGCGAAGCCGATGACGATCCAGAGAATCGATCGCTCGAAGAGACCCCGGCTGATGAGGAAGCCGAGGTAGCCGAAAATGAGTAGGCTGGCGCCGATGTGGACGGTGCCGCTCGGCGCCAGCAACCAGACACCGAGGCCGCCGATTACGGTGACGAATACGGTCACCGCCCAGAAGACCCCGCGTTCGCCCAACATCACGATGCTGCCGAGGACGAGGAAGGGGATCGAGTTGGCCGCCAGGTGGGCGAAATCTCCGTGGAGAAACGGTGCCGCCGGGATCCCCACCAGTCCCGCCGCCTGGCGGGGGCGAATGCCGTAGTGATCGAGGTGCCAAAAGGGGAGCAGAAAATCCGTTAGTTCGAGCGCCCACATCAGGGCCAGCAGGCCGAACAGGGTGATGGCGTGCGCTTTCAGCGACCGAACGAGATCGCCGGCGGCCTGCTGCGGCGTGGGTGTGTTGGTGGAAGGACGTTTCGCCATGCGCGCCCAGCATGGTCCGGATTTCGGGAACGGGCAATCGCGAGCCTTTGTGGCGGGGGAGGGCGAATGTTCCCTTCGACCCGCTTGCGCGGAGACCGATTCTTGGCGAGCCTCCCGCTTCGAACGATTCATGCCCGTCTCCCTCACCACCCGCTTCGCGCCCAGTCCGACGGGCCTGCTCCACCTGGGGCATGCCTACTCGGCCCTGTTCTCGTTCGAGGCGGCGCGGAAGTGCAGCGGTCGATTTCTCCTCCGGATCGAGGACATCGATTTCACCCGTTGCCGGGAGGAATTCGAAGCCGGCATTCTCGAGGACCTGGCCTGGTTGGGTCTGAAGTGGGAGGAGCCGGTGCGGCGGCAATCGGAGCACCTGCTCGCATACGCGGCGGTGGCGGAAGGATTGCGGGAACGTGGGCTGCTCTATCCCTGTTTCTGCACTCGCAGGGACATCCAGCGCGAGATCGAGCGCGCGGGCGGCGCTCCGCATGGCGCGGAGGGGCCGCTCTACCCGGGAACCTGTCGCGGGCTCTCCGAAGAGGAGCGTGCGGACCGGATCGAGGCGGGAGAGGACTTCGCCCTGCGACTCGATCTCGGTCGGGCACTGGCGGAAATTGGAAAGCCGCTCACCTGGCATGATCTCGGGCGAGGCGAAATCCCCGCCCAACCCGAGCTGCTGGGCGATGCGGTGCTGGCGCGCAAGGACATCGGGACCAGCTACCACCTCGCGGTGGTGCACGACGATGCCCTCCAGGAGATCACGCGGGTGACCCGGGGAGAGGACCTGTTCGAGGCGACCCACCTGCATCGCGTGCTCCAGGCGCTGCTCGATCTTCCGGTTCCCGAATATCATCACCACGGACTCATCACGGACGAGGAGGGGCGCCGCCTGGCGAAGCGGGACGAGTCGGAGACCCTGCGATCGTTGCGCGAGGCAGGAGAATCTCCGAAAGCGGTTCGCGAGCGGCTCGGCTTCGATTTTTGAAAAGACCGGTGCCGGTTGCGCCGGGGGCGTTCGTGTGGTTGGCTCGCGGCAACATGAGCGACGAAAACTCCACCATCGAAGACATCAAGATCACCCTGAAGACGGAAAAAGGCGACATCGAGGCGACCCTGTTCGCGTCGAAGGTGCCGGTCACCACGGCCAACTTCCTCAACCTGGCCTCGCGCGGCTACTACGACGGGATCACCTTTCACCGTGTCATCGCCAACTTCATGATCCAGGGCGGCGACCCCACCGGCACCGGGCGGGGCGGCCCGGGCTACAAGTTCGAGGACGAATTCCTCCCCGAACTGAAGCACGACAAGCCGGGCATCTTCTCGATGGCCAACGCCGGTCCCCGCACCAACGGGAGCCAGTTTTTCATCACCCACGTGGCCACGCCGCACCTCAACGGCCGCCATTCGGTGTTCGGCGAAGTGACGGAAGGCCAGGACGTGGTCGACAGCATCGAGCAGGGCGACAAGATCACCGGCATCGAGATTCACGACTCCACCGACGCGCTCTTCGCCGACCAGGCCGATCGCATCTCCGAGTGGAATTCCAAGCTCGACTGAGTTTCCGCGGGAAGAATCCATGAGTGACGAGCAGCCCGATTACCAGGTCATCGGCGACGCCACCGATGTGGCCGAGGACCGGGGCAAGGCCTACATGGTGGATGGCGTGCAGATCGCCGTCATCCGCCACGGGGGCAAGCTCTACGCGATCGATGAGTTCTGCACGCACGCCGACGCCTCGCTGGCCTTCGGGCCGGTGAAGGACGGCTGCGTGGCCTGTCCCTGGCACTACGCCGAGTTCGACCTGGAGACCGGAGAAGCGAAATCGCTGCCGGCGGTCGAACCTGTGACCACCTACCCGGTCCGGGAGACGGCCGACGGGAAGATCGAGGTGGCGATCGGGAAAACGGCCTGAGCCGGGGAAGTGGCCGTTCAGCGGCTGCCCGGGCGTGGCTTGGCGTCGTCGGGGTCTTCCTCGAAGTTGTTGGCGCTCTTGCCGATATCTTCGTTGAATCGGAAATTGATGGCCCCGTTGCGCAGGATCACGGGATCCAGGTGCGGGTTGGGCGGCGTCGGTGCCGGTTCTCCTTCCAGGGCTCCCAGTGGATCGGCAAGCTTGCTGCCGAAACCGCCGACTACCGGCGTTTCGGAAAAGATGCAGGAACTGAGGAGAAGGCCGGAGGCTGCGAGGGTGAGGAGTCGAGCGGTCGGGAGGATGGCGAAGGGTGACATGAGGCAGGAGGAGGAAGCAGGCTTAGTCAAAAAATGTGTCGTCGTGGGAGTAGGGCGGGGCACAGCAGCAGAGGAAGCGGAGATCGGCGCCTTCCGATGCCGTGATCTGGTGCCAGGCGCCGGGCGGGATCAAGACGCCGTCGCCGGGGCCGACCTTACGGGTTTCCCCGTCGATTTCCATGGCGCCCTCGCCTTCGAGGATGAAGTAGAATTCCTCGGAGGCCCGGTGGTAGTGCCGCTCGGTGGCGCCGCCGGTCGGGACCGTGGCTTCGGCGAGGCTCTGGTTGGCCACCGGGGCGTTGGCGCGGTCCAGGATACTGCGGATGGTCGAGCCGTCGGCCGTCGTAAACGGGTCCTGCTCTGCGAGTTGCCGGATGGTCATGCCGTGCGGAATAAAGGGATGAAAGAATGTGCCGGCAATCGCCGTTGCCGTTCGGCGCGCTAACGCTATGATGACCTCGCCGATGAGCAACGACAATCTCACGGGAAATCGCCCTCCAAGAAATGCCTCCGCCTCCGGTGGAAATCGGTTCCTGGCCGCGCCGGGTTGCCTGAAACTGCTGGCGATCGGTATCGGTGCCGTGGCGCTGCTGATCGTGGCGCTGGTTTTGCTGATCGATTTCACCGACAGCGGCGACCGGGTGAAGAAAGGCGTCGTCGAGGTGGTCGAGGCCGCCCGCGGTCCCGGCGAGCCGGAGGTGGTGGTCAAGGAGGTGGAAAAGGTGGTCGAGGTCGAGAAGATCGTCGAGGTGGAGAAGAAGGAGCCGCTGCCCACCCGCTACGTGGATCGGCGCACCGTCGATACCGTGGAACTCTGGAACGGGCTCAACGTGACCTCGGCGGTGCAGACGAGGCAGGGTGCCCGTGCCACCGAAGAGCGGGAGCGTGACGAGAGTTTCCAACTCGAGCTTGAACTCACCCTGACCATTCCCGAGGCCAACACCAGGCTCGATGAATTGGCGAAACTGAGCCCGGACCTGCCCAAGCAGTTGCCCGCCCTCGAGCGCATGCTGCTGACCGCGAAGGTTTCCCCCTTCTATCACGCCCTCTACGAGGCCAAGGCGAAGCGGGTGCAGCAATACCTGACGCGGCTCGACCGGATCCTCTCGCGGCACAATTTCTACGACTGCGAGACCATGCTGGAGCTGACCCACCCGGAAACCGGCCAGCGGGCGCTGCTGATCCAGAGCGAGATGGACGTGGTCAGCGACGGTTCCGACGGGGACCGCTGGCCCCACCTCGATGACTACATCTCGATGTCGGACAACTACCGCTACTCGACGAGCTACGCCTGGCCGAAGCAGACATCCGTGCCCAACCCGATGCTGGCCCGCACCGAGACGCAGTTGAAGGCCAAGGAGGCGCGCTTCGCGGTGCCGGGGCTGAGTATCGAGGAAAACCGCCAGCTCCGGGCGGATATCGAGCGGCTGACGGTCGCGGTCAGCGAGATGAAGGCGCGCAGTTTTCTCATCGCCGAGGCGGACCCCTTCATCGTGCTTCCGCTGACCATGCTGGGACGATTCGACGAGACGCCCTTCGGCCCGAAGATCGGGGACTACGCGGTCGTCTTTCACGAGGGCCGGGCCTTTCCCGCCATTGCCGGCGACGCGGGTCCGACGTTCCAGGCCGGGGAGGCTTCCCTGCGGTTGGCCAAGGCGCTCAACGAGAGGGCCGGCGTATACAGTCGTCCCGAGAGCGACCTGAAGGTGACCTATCTTGTCTTTCCCCAGACGGCGGAGGAAAAGAAGGGCCCGCCCGACCTCGATCGCTGGTGGGATACCTGCAGCCGGCTGCTGGACGGATTGGGGGGACTGGGCGAAGGGTATGAACTGCATCGCTGGGAAGACCTGATCGCGAAGAAGCAGGCGGCCACGACCGCCCCGGCAAATCCCGCTTTGCCGGCACCGGGGCCCGCCCCCGCGGCTGGGGGCACGCCGCCGCGCGAAGTTCGTCC
>JAUIGT010000420.1 GCA_030432615.1 Verrucomicrobiia bacterium | reverse complement strand
CGGGTGATGAAGAAGAGCACCGCGCCGAGGACGAGGAAGGAGAGCGGTGAAAAGATCTTCTGGTCGCGCAGCACGAGCCGTCCCGACTCGTATTTCTGCAGGGGCAGGCCGGTGAGCGCGATGCGGGCACCGGTGTTGTCGGCGCGCTCGAAAGCGATTCCGCGCAGTTCCTCGATGACGCGGGAAAGGTGGTCGCCGTTGTCGTCGAACTCCTCCAGCCTCACGCGGATGCCGGCGGTTTTCCGGTCCTCGGAAATCAACACGCCTTCCTGCCAGGGGGTGATCTCGAAATCATTGTCGGCGATGCTATCGACTTCGCGAACGCCTTCGATCCCGGAAAAGGATTTGCCGAGGTCGAGCAGGAGATTCTTTCCCGCTTCATCGAGTGGTTGCGGCAGCTGGACCGCCACGAAGATGGCGTCGCCCTCGTCGAAGCGTTCGTTGAACTCGCGTTCGATCGCCGCCTGCGCGGCATTGTCCGCATCCATCGACCGGTTTCCGCGATCGACCGACAGGCCGAGGCAGTGGTAGCCGAAGAAAAGCGTCAGGAGCCCGACGGCGACGAGGTAGGGCCCGCGCCCGTGGTGGAGCAGTTTTCGAATCAGCGCCGACACGTCCGGAAAGAGGAATCAGGCGCCGAAGAGATTGAGGAGCAGGAGGGGCAGCGCCGGCACCGGGTTTTCCCCGAAAGGATGGTACCGAAGGGCGCCGCGGACGAGATCGGGCAGGGAGGCGAAAGACATGGGAGGAACGAGAAAGTTGCGGAGCGGACTGCGCAGCAGCGAAGACGTCAGCTGGGTGAATCCCCGGTACGGTCGGGTCATTTTCTCCGCTTGTCTCGCATATTCCGCGAGCGCTTCGGCTTCGGGCGTCCCGTGCTTCAGCTGTGCAATCAGCGCCTGGGCCGCGTGCTCGGCCATGAGCACGCCGTGTGTCATTCCCATGCCGGCGATGGGATCGAGGCTCTCGGCGACGTCGCCGACCAGGAGGATGGAGTCGTGGTGGCAGGGGCGTCGGGTGGAGCCCACCGGTCCCACCTGGAGCGGTTCCCCGAGTGCTTCGCCTTCGAAGTGGGCCTTGGCGGCGGCCTCGCGAAGCAGCCGGGCGCGCACCGCACGATCCTGGAGATAGGGCACCCGCGCCTTTTCCGCGAGGAAGGCGATGTTGAGGTGCGACTCGCCCACCGGCGTGCAGTTGATCTCGAAACCGTCCTTGAGAATCACCAGCACCTCGCCCGTCACTTTCTCGTAACGGCCCTCGAGGATGAAACTGATGCCCCAGAGCGGCTCGCGGGTTTTCGTTTTCGGAATCCGGAGCCGGGAAGCGATCTTCGAGGTGGCCCCGTCGGCGAGCACCACTTTTCGCGCGCGCAGCGCCTCGCCGGATTCGAATTTCACGACGTGCCTGTCGCTTTCGCGAACCACTTCCGCCACCTGGCGGCCGAAGAACGAATTCACCGAGGGCAACTCTCCGGCGCGTTCGGCCAGGGCGCGGTCGAGCCGGTAGCGCTGCAGGCCGACGCCACGCAGCTGACGATGATGTCGGGTGCCGAAACCGTAGGAGCGTTTCCCGAGATCGATGCGATATCCGTAGAAGGGCTTGCCCCCCATGGCCTCGATATCCCCCTCAAGGCCCATCCGCTTCAGCGCCGCGAGCGCGATGTCGGAAACACCCTCGCCGCAGGCCTTGCGGCGGGGAAACGCCACCTTGTCGATGAGGGCGACACGCAGCCCCTCTTTCCCAAGATAGTTGGCCAACGAAGCCCCGGAGATCGACGCTCCGATGATGGCCACGTCGTAGAACTCATTCATGCCGGGAAATATCGATGCCCGGGAATATTCGCCGGTTTTCGGGGTGGAGGCTACCGCAATTTTTGGAAGGATGCCGCGTGGCTTGTCCGTTCAACAGGGTATGGTCCCGGACCCGACCCTCTTGGATCGGCACGGGGGCGTCTTCAGCCGAAGACGATGGTGCGGTTCTCGTAGGGGAGGATGCGGCGATTGACGTGCAGCCAGACGGCACGGGCGAGCACGATCGTTTCCAGGTCCTTGCCCTTGCGGATGAAATCGCGGACGGAATCGCGGTGGGACACGCGGGTGACGTCCTGGGCGATGATGGGGCCCTCGTCGAGATCCTCGGTGACGTAGTGGCTGGTGGCGCCGATGACCTTGACCCCGCGCTGGTGGGCGGAGTGATACGGCTTGGCGCCGGGGAAGGCCGGCAGGAAGGAATGGTGGATGTTGATGATCCGGTTCGGAAACGCATCCACCATCTGCTGGCTGAGGATCTGCATGTAGCGCGCGAGAACGATGGCGTTGACGCGATGCTCGCGCAGGAGGGCGATCTCGGCGGCTTCCTGCTCCTGCTTGCTTTCCTTGGTGATGGGAAAGTGGTGAAAGGGAATTCCGAATCGCTCGGCCACGCCCTGCAGATCGGTGCGGTTGCTGACGATGAGGGGAATGTCCATGGCCAGCTCGCCGCTCTCGTGGCGGGAGAGCAGGTCGTAGAGGCAATGGTTGTCCCGGGTCACGAACAGGGCCACGCGCGGACGCACATCGGAGAAAGCCAGCGACCAGGTCATCCCGAACCGTCCCGCCAGTGGACCGAATGCCTCGGCGATGCCGTCGCGCTCGATGCGGAAGCCCTCGATCTCCCACTCCAGCCGCATGAAGAACGCGTCGGCCTGGGGATCCACGTGCTGCTCGAGGTGGACGATGTTGCCGAGATTCTCGTGAATGAAGCTCGACACCGCCGCCACGATTCCCGGCTGGTCGGGACAGGACATGAGCAGGATGGCGGTGGGCGTGTTTTCGATCGTGGCCATCGGTCGGGGAGGAGCGTCTCGACAAAAAAGGCGGAGTTCGACTCCGCCCGGTTTGGAAAGAAGAATAAAGAAAAAGTGCTCGAGGGGGGACTCGAACCCCCACGGGTTGCCCCACAGGATCCTTAATCCTGCGCGTCTACCAGTTCCGCCACCCGAGCATTGGTGACCACCTTCGATGAAACCCCGAAGGCTGGCGAGCGGGATCTTTACTGTCGAAATGCCCGACTCGCAAGGGGGTTTTTGCCTTTCCCGCGCGAGAATTCACCCGGCCTCGGATTTTGCCGGGTGACTGGGAATGAAACAGTTCCGCCGCCAGTCGCCTTCGGTCGGGCCGGTGGGTATCGAAATTGCTAGGGAAAAGGCCTTGCGAATTCCGCCCGGAAGAAGGATGGGCGGGCGCTCCTTTTTCCTCCCTCTCATGGCCATCCACTGCGCTCTCCATCACCGAACCACCTACCGCTACGATCGTCCGGTCACGCTCGGTCCCCAGGTCGTCCGCCTGCGGCCGGCGCCGCACAACCGCACCCCGATCCTCGCCTACTCGCTGAAAATTTCCCCGGAACCGCATTTCCTGAACTGGCAGCAGGATCCGCAGGGAAATTTCCAGGCCCGTATCGTGTTTCCGAAGCCGGTGAAGTATTTCGAGATCGCCGTCGATCTGGTGGCGGACCTGGTCTCGATCAACCCCTTCGACTTCTTCCTCGACGAGCACGCCCGCACGGTGCCCTTCGACTACGACGAGTGGCTGACCAACGAGTTGGCTCCGTTCCGGCGGCTGCCCGCGGACGAGCCGGGGCCGCTGCTGAAGGCGCTGGTGGAGGATTGCCGGCCGGAGCCGGAGGAGACCACCATCGACTTCCTCGTCCGGATCAACCAGCTGCTGGAAAAACGGATCGGCTACCTCATCCGCATGGAGCCCGGGGTGCAGGCGCCGGAGGAGACGCTGGAGAAGAAATCCGGCTCCTGCCGCGACACCGCCTGGCTGCTGGTTCACGTGTTGCGCCGGCTGGGATTCGCGGCGCGTTTCGTGTCCGGCTACCTGATCCAGTTGAAACCCGACGTGAAGCCGCTCGACGGACCAGCCGGGGCGGAGGAGGATTTCACCGACCTGCACGCCTGGGCCGAGGTCTACCTGCCGGGTGCGGGCTGGGTGGGCATGGATCCGACCTCGGGCCTGATGGCGGGCGAAGGACACATTCCGCTGGCGGCGACGCCCGATCCGCCGTCGGCCGCGCCGGTCACCGGGGCGGTGCTGGAAAAGGCGGAGTCGGAGTTCGAGTTCGACATGAAGGTGGAGCGCGTCCACGAGACCGCCCGCGTCACCGCGCCCTACACCGAGGAGGAATGGGAGGCGATCGACCGGCTCGGCGAAGCCGTCGAGGAACGGCTGCGCGCGGGAGACGTGCGCCTGACCATGGGAGGGGAACCGACTTTCGTCTCCATCGACGACATGGAGGGCGACGAGTGGAATACCGCCGCCATGGGGCCGATGAAGCGCGGCCTGGCGGACGAACTACTGCGCCGGCTCAAGGATCGCTTCGGCCCGGGGGCGTTCCTGCATCACGGGCAGGGGAAGTGGTATCCCGGCGAGCAGCTGCCGCGCTGGGCGTTCAGCTGTCACTGGCGGCGCGACGGGATTCCCGCCTGGGAAGATCCCTCCTTGATCGCCGAGGAGGATCGCGACTACGGCCACACCACACGCGAGGGCGCGGCCTTTATCGGCAAGCTCGCCGAGCGGCTCGGGGTGGAGGGTGAGCATGTCCAGGCGGGCTACGAGGATGCCTGGTACTACCTCTGGCGGGAACGGCGTCTGCCGGGCAATGTCGATCCCTTCGACTCCAAGCTGGACGACGAGGTCGAGCGTGCCCGGCTGGCCCGCGTCTTCGAACGCAAGCTCGACAGCGAGGTCGGTCACGTGCTGCCGCTGGCGCGGGGAAACTCGGAATCGGGCTGGGTTTCGGGTCCGTGGTTTCTCCGGCCGGAGCGGCTCTACCTGATTCCCGGCGATTCCCCGATGGGATTTCGCCTGCCGCTCGACAGCCTGCCGTGGACGGACGAGGACCTCGGCTGGATGACGACCCCGGTCGATCCGACGGTGGCCCGCGATCCCTTTCCCCTCCGCCGGATGCGCGGTGCCTGGGCGGGTGAACCACCCACCGCGGTGAACGCGGCGCCGGAAATCCGCGAACAGCGGCGCGACGGCGCCGACGGCAAGCTCCGGGGACCCAAACCGGAGCGCGAAGGGGAAAGAGCGTCTGTTTCGTGGGACGATTCCTTCGCAGAGCCGGAGGATGGTGTGGTGCGCACCGCACTCTGCGTCGAGCCGCGGGACGGCAAGCTGAACCTCTTCATGCCGCCGTTGAAACGCGCCGAGGATTACCTGGAACTCGTCGCCGCGATCGAGGAGACCGCCGCCGAACTGGGAACGCCGGTGATGCTGGAAGGCTATCCGCCGCCGCGCGACCCACGGATCAATCACATCAGCGTGACGCCCGACCCCGGCGTCATCGAGGTGAACATTCATCCGGCCGAGAATTGGCGGGAACTGAAAGGCATCACCCGCGGCATCTACGACGACGCCCGCCAGACCCGGCTCGGCACCGAGAAGTTCCGGGTCGATGGCAGCCACACCGGAACCGGGGGCGGGAACCACATCGTCGTCGGGGGAGCGACCCCGATCGACAGCCCCTTTCTCCGGCGGCCCGATCTGCTCCGCAGCCTGGTGTCCTACTGGCACAATCACCCGTCGCTTTCCTACCTCTTCTCCGGCGCCTTCATCGGCCCCACCAGCCAGGCGCCGCGGGTCGATGAGGCGCGGAACGACGCC
>JAUIGT010000419.1 GCA_030432615.1 Verrucomicrobiia bacterium | reverse complement strand
CGCCTTGACGATAGCGGTGAGCTTCTGGCCGGCCGGTCCCACGAAGGGTGCGCGCTGGCGCTCCTCCTCGAAGCCCGGCGCCTCGCCGACGAACATCAGGTCGGCGTCGGGATTGCCCACCGAGAAAACCATCACGTCCCGCAAGGTGCCCAGTCCTCGGCAGGCCTCGCAATGCTCCGCCTGGTTCGCCAGCCAGGCGATCTTCTCCGCCTTGGTGACGCCGGGAGGATGCAGCGCGCCGGGAGTCGATGCCGTTTCCGCCGCGGGCGCCGCCGGCTTCTCCGCCTCGCGTTCCGGAGCCGACGGGGCCGAGGCCGCGGTTGGCGCCGGCTTTCTCTCCTCCAGCTTCGGTGTCTCGGTCGCCGGTCCCGCCGCCATGGCAACGGACGCCGCTTTCTGCTGGCGAATCCGGCCCGGCAGTCCGCGAAGCCGCTCCAGCGTTTCCGGCGCCAGTTCGAGTCGCTCGTGACCCTCCGCCTTTTCGCGGAGCAGCACGGAACGCAGCGCCTGGATCGCGTCGGGCAGGTGATCGGAGGAGAGGGCCATGTCGCTCCTATCTCACACGCTCTCACCGCCGGTCGCAACGGCTTTCGCGCCGGGTGACGGGGTTTTCTTCCGGCCACCTCGACCCGACCCTGTTGCCTTCGAAGCTCGACAGGGTCGAGTCCCACCCGTCGCCAGGAAAAACGGCGGCCTTCTTTGTAATCGAGACCGTCACCGATTTAGGGTTGTGAATTGAGGTCGGCAGGGCTTGAATAGGCACGGCAATACCGCCGGAGCCGGCCCCACGAACCCCACCGTTTTCCACCAACCTGTCACAACCATGTTCCAGCGACTCGGCAACCTCATTCGCGGCTTTTTCGGCCTCTTCATTTCCGGCCTCGAAAAGCAGAACCCGGAAGCGCTCCTCGAGGTGGAAAAGGAAAACCTCCGCAAGCAGATCTCCGAATACAACAAGGGTCTCTCCGCCCACGCCGCGCTCTGCGAAAAGCTGATGGCCCAGGTGAAGCGCGAGGAGAGCGAGATGACCGAACTCACCGCCAAGGCCACCGCCCACCTCAAGGCGGGCAACCGCAAGCTGGCCGGGGAATACGCCCTCCGACTGCAGAAGCTCAAGACCGACCACGCCGAGAACGTGGCCCAGCTCGAGGACGCGGAGAAGACCTACGAGGAACTCAAGCGCGCCCGCGACCTCTCCATCAAGGCCGCCCAGGACAAGATCGAGTCGCTCAAGCGCGACATCAACGAGACCAAGATCGCCAAGGCGACCGCGGAACTCAACGAGATGGCCGCCGGCATGATCAACGAGATCGGCGGCGCCGGCGACACCCTCAACCGCCTCGAGGGTATGGTGCGGGAGGAAAAGGAGAAGGCCGCCGGACGCGCCCGGGTCGCCCGCGACAGCATCAACAGCAGCGAACTGGACGTGATGGAAACCGAGCAGGCCGCCCTCCAGGAAATGGCGCTGGCCGATTTCGCCGCCGAGGCCGGTATCGTCCTCGACAGCGAAGACGCCTCCAAATCCACCACCGAAGGCGGCGACACCACCCCGCCCGCGGCGGAAGATGAGAAGGCGATGTGAAGGAATCGGGTTCCCGGTGCTTCGGTTCAGGGTCTCCGGTTGAAGCCGAAGGCCGGATTCCATGGCGAGGGCGGCACCTGGTTCCGTGGCTGCTCTTACTCGCTTTGCTGTTCGGAATTTCCCTGATCGACACGAACCTTCGGGCCGGAATTCGGGTTCGCCTCCCTTTCAGCCAACGGCTGGTCATCGGGCTGGAACCAGGTGGGATCTTCTTCCAATGGCTTCCGAAAGATTCGCTCCGGATTTCGTCGAAGCCGAAAGGGACCCTCTTCTACTTCGAGCCATTTCTTCTCGATGCGGAAAATCGCCCGATCGACACCCACACCATCGACTTCCTCATCGCCGAAGCCACCGGACACTATGCCTACCGCTTTTCCTCCAGGCCTCTCTTCCAAGCTCCGCTCCAAGTCGCCGCCAACACTCTGAGAATCCGGTTCTGGTTCCTGGCTCTCGGCCTGGGATGTCTCATGCTGGTTCCCCATTCTCGAAAGCGATTGATTGACGTCCTACGGAGCGAACAGCGAAACTCTTCCCCATGACCCCTCCCCGCTGGTCTGAAACCATCCGCACCCACTACCTCAGCGGGGCGGCGAACCAGTTCGTGCTGCACGGAAACGTCCATGACCGGATGCTGCTGCCTGAGGACGACGGGAAGAACGGCATCGGAAACCTGGCGGACTTCCTTGTCGGGCACCAGCTGCGGAAATTCGATCTCGTCCTCAGCTACGAACTGGGCGCGGGCCTGCGTGTCGAGCGCGGGAACGAGTTGTTCCGCCGGCTCCGTCCCGCCGACGACCTGCCAGGCGAGCCGGCCAAGGCGGTCGCCTACCTGGATTACGTTCTGCGTTTCCTGGTCAACCTCCGCAATCTGAAACCGGACGCGCCCCCGACTCCGGAAGCGACCGGGGCCGGCGTCATCGGGGAGGAGGCGAAACCCCTGGCGGGACGGAATTTCCACGTCGCCTTCGTGCTCAAGGGGGCCGACCTGGTCTTTCCACGCGCCCAGAACCCGCTCAACTACCAGCTTTCCTCCATCGCCTCGGTGGTGCGGGCCTGGTCCCGGGAAACGCATTTCCTCGAGCAGAATCTCGCCGTCTTCCTGATCACGGAAAACCTCAACGATCTGCACCCGCTCCTCGCCACCAACCCGCGGGCCTCGCTGGTGGAGATCGAGATGCCCGACGCGGCCGAGTTGCGGGACGCCTTCGGCCATTTCGCGACCCGATTCCCGAAGGCGTTGGCGCGCTTTTCCGACGATCCCTCGCTACCGGCGGAACGCTTGGCCGGGGCGACCCTGGGATCGATCGAGAGCCTGCTGAAGACGCGGGAATACGCCGGCGACGCCCTGGCCGAGTCCGATCTCGCCGACCTGAAGAAGGATCTCGTGGAAAAGGACGCCCAGGGGCTGATCGAGTTTCTCGAGCCGAGCCGGACGCTGGACGACGTCATCGGCAGTGACGCGGTGAAGACCTGGATGCGCCAGGACATCGCGCTCTGGCAACAGGGCGACCTCGAGGCCATGCCCATGGGCTACCTGCTCTGCGGTCCGGTCGGCACCGGCAAGACCTACCTCGTGGAATGCCTCGCCGGAGAGGCCGGGGTGCCGGTAGTGAAGATGAAGAACTTTCGCGACAAGTGGGTGGGCAGCACCGAGGGCAACCTCGAGAAGATCTTCGCCCTCCTCCACGCCCTCGGCCGCTGCATCGTCTTCATCGACGAGGCCGACCAGGCCCTCGGCAGCCGCGACGCCGGTTCGGGGGACTCCGGTGTTTCCGGTCGGGTCTATTCGATGATGGCCGAGGAGATGTCGAACACCCGCAACCGGGGCCGCATTCTCTGGATTCTCGCCTCCAGCCGTCCCGACCTCATCGAGGTCGATCTCAAGCGCCCCGGACGCATCGACGTCAAGATCCCGCTCTTCCCGTCGCACGACCGCCACGAAGGCTACCGGCTGATCCGGGCGCTCCTGAAGCGTCACGACCTCGCACTGCCGGACGAGGCGCCGCCGGAAGTCCGCGAGTTTCTGCCCGAACTGGTGACCCCGGGCGCGGCGGAATCGATCGCCATCAAGGTCTATCGGCTGGTGAAGACCCGGAAGGTCGATGCCATCGAGGCGCTTCGCGATTGCCTCGATGATTACCAGAATCCGGTGCCTCGCGACGTGATGGAGTTCCAGATCGCCATCGCGGTCCGGGAAGCCAGCGATCTGGACTTCGTTCCAAGCACGTTCCGGGAGCAATTTCCTTCGCATGGATGAGAAATCCCGCCCGAAATTGCTGTCAGGACCGACAAGCAGCCGCGCCGTGGGCGCAAAGTAGTTGACTACAGCGGGTTTCTTCGGTAATCCTCGTCTGCAAGCAGGGGATTTTTCGTATAGAAGTTATTACAATTGCAGTTTCTCGAATTTTTCGGTATCTTATTGCGAGGCTCGTTAGGGAGTCTCGTGAAGGCTGCCGCTTCTTGAAATGAAAGCTCTTTCCCTGGCATCCGTAGCAGTCCTGCTGACCGCGGTAGGCACCAGCTGCCAATCCCAGCGTAATCTCGCCCAGTTCGGCGACTTCACGCTCAGCGCCTTCGGCAATACCGACGTCAACGAAGAGGCCCGCTCGGCTTCCTCCGTTGCGTCTTCCAACTCCGGCACCGCGCCGGGAGCCACGAATGCTCCCGCTCCGGTCATCAGCGACAGCGATCCGGTCGTGGTCATGGCCCGTGCCCAGGCGGCCGGTGACACCACCGCTCCCCCGGCTCCCATGCTGATCCCGACGGAGGCGTATTCTCCCGCGACCACGATGCCGGCGCACCAGCCTGTCTACGCCTCCGCTTCGACCCTGGAGTCCGCCAACGACATCCGGCGTTCGGTTCCCAATGAATTCGTGGTCAAGACGACGGCCTACACCCACTACGAGGCCGATCACATCCAGTACGGCACCAAGACGGCCGCGGGCAACCAGCTGCAGTTCGGCCAGGTGCGCAGTGCCGCCGCCGACTGGTCGCGCTATCCGGTGGGCACTCGCTTCAAGATCAAGGGCCTGCCCTACGAGTATGTCGTCGATGACTACGGTAGCGCTCTCGTGGGAACCGACACCATCGATCTCTACAAGCCGAACTCGGGCTACATGAACGACTGGGGTGCCCGCGACGTCGGCATCGAGGTACTGGAGTGGGGCAGCTTCGAGGAGAGCAAGCGCATTCTCGAGAGCCGCAAGCACAAGCCCGACGCGGATCACGTCCGCAAGATGCTGCGGAGCATCGAGGAGAAGATCGAGAATATTCCGGAGCAGCTTCGCGACGGTTTCCGGGCCTGAACCCGTTCCCTCCTTTTCTCGCCGCGGAGCCAGCCGATCCAACGCGCTTACCGGTGATCGTTCCCTCACCATGACCAAAGCCGAGCGAGCCGCCTTCGTCGCCCGCAGGCTCGAGGAACTCTATCCCGAAACGCCGATCCCCCTGGATCATCGGGATCCGTTCACCCTGCTGATCGCCGTCCTGCTCTCGGCCCAGTGCACGGACGAGCGGGTCAACCAGGTCACTCCCGCCCTCTTCGAGGTCGCCGATTCCCCGGAAGCGATGGCCGAGGTGCCGGTGGAGACGATCCGCGAGATCATCCGTCCCTGCGGCCTTTCGCCCCAGAAATCCAAGGCGATCTCCGCCCTTTCCCGCATCCTGGTCGAACAGCACGGCGGAGACGTTCCCCGGACCTTCGAGGAACTCGAGGCCCTGCCCGGCGTCGGTCACAAGACGGCTTCGGTCGTCATGAGCCAGGCCTTCGGTCATCCGGCCTTTCCGGTGGACACCCACATTCACCGCCTCGCCCAGCGTTGGAAATTGACGTCGGGCAAGAACGTCGCCCAGACCGAGAAGGACCTGAAGCGGGCGTTCCCGGAATCGGAATGGAACCGGCTCCATCTCCGCATCATCTTCTACGGCCGCGAACACTGCACCGCCCGGGGCTGCGACGGCACCGTCTGCGAGATCTGCCGCACCCTCTTTCCCGATCGCAAGCGCCGGGTGAAGACGAAGAAGGCGTGACACGACTCCTCATACGAGGTTTGGAAAATAATCTGACGATTTTCG
>JAUIGT010000418.1 GCA_030432615.1 Verrucomicrobiia bacterium | reverse complement strand
GGGCGCTTCCGCAACGGGAGCGCCCGTTCTTTTTTTTGTCTTCGCGAAGCCGACCTCAAGAGGGCCGAACCATCAATCGGGGAAGATTCCAGAGGCTGGCCGTCGCCAGTTCGACGCTGTTGCGGGCGGGGTCGCGAAAATAGAGTGAACGCCCGTCTTCGGGCCACCGGATCTCGCGCTCGATAGGAACGCGGACGCTCTCCAGCCAGTCCCGCCAGGAATCGACCTCGTGCTCGTTCTCCAGGCGAAAGGCCACGTGTCCCTCGCCGAAGGCGCCGTGCCGGGGAATGGGTGGACCAGCGGAGGAGGTATCGGGCTCGATTCGGCTGTGGGCGGGATCGAACAGCAGCAGCATGCCCGGGCCGCACCGGAAAAAGACATGTGCGCCCGGCTCTCGCGCCACCAGCTCGAGGCCGAGGACGCCGGAGTAGAAAGCCTGGCCGGCTTCTAGGTCCGGGCAGTAGAGCACGGTTTCGAGTATCGCCGCCGGTGACTCCGGTCGCGGGATCTCGCGACCGGTCGATGGCTCGCTCACTGGTCGGACTCGTTCTGGATCCGGTTCCGTTCGATCTCGTAGTCGGAGATCAGGGATTCCATCTTCTCCTCGAACTGGTTGGCGATGTTGAAGAGATCGCTGACCCGGTCGGCGAACTCCTTCTGCTTCAGTTCGTCTTCGATCTTGAAGGAAAGGTCGGCGAGGCGCTCGATGCGCAGCCTGGCGCGGTGGGCCATGTCTTTGAACTGCTCGAGGTGAGCGTTCATCTGTTGGACGGTTTGTTCGGTATCTTCCTGGGCCATGGGGTCTATTGGGGGTTGAAAAAAATCGGTCGGGAGCCGGAGCCTGTACCGGGAGGCCGGTGGCTTTTCAGCTGAAGGCGAGAAAGTCGAGGAGGTTGGCGGCCTGGTAGAACGAGGCGCTGGCGAGTTGGCCGGGCGCGTCGGGATTGTCGCGCGAGGCCCGCAACTGCTTCGCGATCATCAGCCACAGGCCGGCATCGCTCTGCTTGGAAGGGTCCTCGTCCTCCAGCAGGCGAATGGCTTCCTCGCGTCGCCGGCGGCGCAGGCAGCAGCGGGCGGCGGCGATGGCGGCCTCGGGATCGGAGGAGTCGCCGTTGAGTTTCGGAAGTGGCGACCTCGCGACCGGACCGAAGCGGAATTCCTCCGACAGCATCCGCGCCACCAGTCCGCGCACCTGGTCGGGCGTGATGGGTTTCTTCAGGAAATCGACCACGCCGAGTTCGATGGCCTCGATGGCGGTGGGCGAATCGATGTAGGCGCTGGCGATGGCGACGGGAACGGTTCGTCCTTCCCGGGCGACGCGGCGCATCACTTCCATGCCGTCCGCACCCGGCATGCGGAGATCGAGCACGACCGCGTCGGGCAACCGGTCCTCCGGTTGGTTGAGGAGCCGCTCGATGGCGGCGTCCCCGTCGTCGGCGGTTTCCACCTCGTAGCCTTCCGTCGTCAGCGAGTATTCGACACCGAGCCGGATGGTGGGTTCATCGTCGACGACGAGAATCCGTGTGGGACCGGTATCCCGGTTCGGCTCGGGGTGCGTTTGTGGTTCAGTGGGAGAAATTCCTGAAGTCACGGGGGAGGGGGTCTTCATGGGTTCATGGGTTCAGCGGTAGATCGAAAAAGAATTCCGTCGGTTGATCGGGCGCGCTGTTCACGCCGATGCGTCCGTCGTGGGCATGGACGATCTCGCGACAGATGGAAAGACCGATTCCCGAGCCCTTGGTCTTTTCTCCGCGAGCCCGGTAGAAGCGTTCGAAGATGCGATCCTGTTCCTCGGCCGGAACGCCGGCGCCTTGGTCGAAGACCGAGAAGCGGATCGTCTCGCTGCCTTCGCGGCGCGCCGCCAGCTTGATCTCACCGTCGGACGGGCTGTGCTTGAGCGCGTTGGAGAGAAAGTTGTTCAGCACCTGGCTGATCTGGTGCGGGTCCACGGTGATGCGGGGCATGCCGTCCTCCACGTCGGTGACGAGCGAATTGCCGTTGTTGCTGAGCTGGGGGGTGAAGGAGCGCGCCACTTCCTCGACGAGGGAGGCGGGCTCCACCGGTTCGCGCTCGAGCCGGGAAGCGCCGCGTTCCATGCGGGAAAGCTGGAGGAGGTTCTCCAGCGTCTCCAGGAGCCGCTCGCAGTCCTCGTGGGCGGAGTCCACCATGCGTTCCTGGGTGGAATTGAGTTCGCCGGTCTTCTGTTCGGCCAGCAGGTGCAGGACCATGCGGATGCTGGTGAGCGGGGTCTTGATCTCGTGACTGACGGTGCCGACGAGATTGCTCTTCATGTCGTCGAGCCAGCGGAAGCGACTGACATCGATGAGCACCACGGCCCAGCCGGAGTAGCCGTTGTCCTCCTCGCCGATCTGGAAGATGCGCGGAAGGTACCAGATCTCCCGTTCCTTCACCCGGAACAGCATGGCTTCGCTGAGGTCGTCGGGCAGGTGATTCTCGCCGTGGCGCCGGGCCTCCTCGAAGCGGAGCCCGATCTTCAGCGGCAACCTGCCCTCGGTGTTGAGATCCCTCATCAGTTTCTCGGCGGCGGGGTTGGCCTGGGACAGGGCTCCGCGTTCGTCGAGGATGAAGGCGGGGTGGGGGAAGCCGGCGAGGATGGCGCGGTTTTCCCGATTGAGCTTGAGCAGCTCGCGGTCGGTCTCGCGTTTCAGCAGTCGCAACTCCGCGGACATGTCGTTGAAGGCCTGGGCGACCTTGCCGACCTCGTCCCGGGTCTTCACCGGCACGGTGCGCTCGAAGTTTCGCCGTTGGACCTCGCGGATCGACTCGGTCAGGCCCTCGACGGGAAGGATGACGGTGCGCCAGAGCTGGAAGTAGAGAAACGCCATGAGGACGAGGGCGGCGCACATGGAGACGAGGAGAAAGCGGATCGATTGCCGCGCGGTGTCCACGGCATCGACGCTCTCGGCTTCGAGATTGTTGCGATAGAAGGTGAGCAGGGTGTCGGCCGCCTCCTGCAGGGTCCGGTTCGCCTGGAGGATGGCGGCCTGCTTCTCGAAGCGTTGTTCGAGTCCCAGGGGAGGAGTTTCGTGGAGGTGCTCGAAGAGACTGAAGTAGGCGGCGAGTTGTTGTTCCAGGGTTTCGATCGATCGGTCCAGCTGGGTGTTTTCCCCGATTTCGATGTTCTCCCGCAGGTGCTGGAGCCGCTTGGAATAGTTCTGTTGGAGCGATTGCAGCTCCTCGCGGGGTGGCAACTGGTATTCGGCGCCGTCCTTGGCGAGCACGGAGACATAGGTGGCGTTGAGTTCACCGGAGAACATCTGCAGTTCGTTGACGGCCTCCATGGCGTCGAAGTCCCGGGCGAGGATGCGATCGATCTTGGCGACGTGTTCCTGGAGCAGGGAGATGCTGAAAAGCGACATCGCCACGAGCAACGCGGCGATCATGAGCAAACCGATGAGCAGTTTGAGCTTCAGCATTTCAGGGTGACGGAGGGGAAAGAGCCGGTGGCGGCGATGAAAGCGAGGTGGTGAGGTGGGGGCGCAGGCGGCGGGAGCGGCGGTTTCGCGGTTGATCGGTGAGAACCGTTCGCTCCCCTCATTTCAGGCCGAGACGCTTGCGCTTGCGATAGAGCGTCGCCTGGTCGATCCCCAGGGTCTCGGCGGCCTTTTGCATGGTCTTCGAGTAGCCGAGAACGCGCCGGATGTGTTCCGCTTCCAGTTCATCCAGCGACGTCTCCCCACCGAGCTGGATCGCGCTGGAGGCGTCCGAGTCGCCACCGATGGTAGCCCCGTTGGCGTGGGGGGCGGGAAGGTCCTCCGGCTCGATCTTGTCACCGCGGCAGAGGATGACCGCGCGTTCGATCGCGTTGCGCAGTTCACGGAGGTTGCCGGGCCACGGGTAGGAGGCGATCCGGGCCTGGGCGGCGGAGGAGAAACCTTTGACGTCGCGCCCGGTCTGGCGGGCGAAGAATTCGAGAAAGTCGGACGCGAAATGCTGCAGGTCCTTGGGACGGGCGCGCAGGGGAGGCATCTCCACGGAGATGACGTTGAGCCGGTAGTAGAGATCCTCGCGGAAGTCGCCGGCATCCACGCCGGCCTTGAGATCGCGATTGGTGGCGGCGATGACCCGGACATCGGCCTGCCGGGTGCGCGTCTCGCCGACCCTTTCGTACTCCCGCTCCTGGAGCAGTCGCAGGAGCTTGGGTTGAATGTCGAGCGGGAGTTCGCCGATTTCATCGAGAAACAAGGTGCCACCGTTGGCGGCGTGCACCTTGCCCCACTTGTCCTTCACCGCGCCGGTGAACGCTCCCTTGGCGTGGCCGAACAGTTCGCTCTCGAGAAGTTCCTTGGAGAGGCTGGGGCAGTGGACGGTGACGAAAGGCTTGTCCCGCAGGTGGCTGCGCTGGTGGATGGCGCGCGCGACGACGCTCTTGCCGGTGCCGCTTTCGCCGAGGATGAGCACGGAGGCGGGTGTGGCCGCGGCGCGGAAGAGCACGTCGTAGGCCTGACGCATGCCGGGATCGTCGGATTCGAAGATCGGTTCCGGTGACTGGCTCACCAGTTCGACCTCCAGTTCCTCGATCCGGTCCTTCATCTGTCGTTCCTTTCCGACCCGTGCCAGGAGTCCGCGCAGTTGTTCGGGAGTGAACGGTTTTTCCAGGTAGTCGAAGGCGCCCAGCTGGATCGCCTTCACCGCCGTGTCGATGGTGGCGTAGGCGGTGAAGACCACGACCGTCACGTTGCGGTGGCGTTTCCGGATCTGTTGGAGGACATCGAGCCCGTCCTCCTCCCCGATGCGGAGGTCGAGCATCACGAGATCGAAGGCTTCGTTCTTCAATCTCATCAGGCAGACGCGGCCGCTATCGACCGCCTCCGCGTAGTGACCCTCGGCTTCGAGGGCGATCATGGTGTTTTCTCGTATCGATTTCTCGTCGTCGACGATCAGGATGTCCATGTGGCTGCAGGTGGAGAGATGAGTGGCGCGGCGGCGTCGGAGTAAGGCAACACTACGATCGGGCAAACGCTCCGCCGCGCTATGAACCCCACCCTAGTGGCAGGTGATGTGCCAGTGGGGAGAGGAGTTGCAAGTCTGTTCGCTATCAGTCGATTGTGAAGATTCGGCTCACGGTTCCGCCCTTCATTGTCGGGCGAATCGCACGCTTTGGCCAGCGCGATCGGGCAGTTTGCAATGGGCGGAGCCGGTGGTTGATCCGTTCCGCCGGTTGCGAATTGCATGGCGCTCCGGGAAAATCCGCATGCAAAGGGCATGAAATTGGGGGCGGGAAAGGTGCGGTGCCGTTCGATCTGGAAAGGGGTGGTGACCTGAAAATCAACCGGTTGTGTTCCGGGTCGGAGGCGCTGGCATCGAGGCTGCGCTGGAGTATTTCGCTGCCGCTGACCGTGTCGTTACCACGCTGGCACCTCGGCGGCGTCATCCTCCGAATCCAAACCTCTTTTATCCCCCCGCCTCACCACTCCTTCTTTTCCAATTCCCCCTACTTCCCCGCCGGCCAGAGCCGGGTGAATCCTTCTGTGTATTTCAATCCGATGGCCCAGCCGATCTCCAGAAGACCGGCGACGATGAGGACAAGCCAAGCCATGTCCACCTCCAATGAAGGAGGGGCCGTCCCCATGAACTGTGATGAACTGCGAGCCGTCCCGCCTCCCCGACATGGGCACCCCGCCCCCCGGTTCAAGTGATGC
>JAUIGT010000417.1 GCA_030432615.1 Verrucomicrobiia bacterium | reverse complement strand
TGCGAGGCCTTCGGTTCTCGGGGCGAGGCGCGCTGAGGGAAGGTAGCGAGCTACCTGACCGAGGCGGAACGAAGCATCCGGGAGGCGAAGGCTCGCATCACGAAAATCAACCGAAGGCTAGGATCCTCTTTTCCATTTCTATCAATCGTCCAGAAGTTATTGGAATCTGGTATGAGAAGCCAGGGAGAGTCGATCTGCCGGTGGATCCGTCATTCGGCTGCCAGTCGCTCTTCACTTGCGACCCAGCGCGTCGTTCAGTCCCCGCCGCATCGCATCGATGGGAGCGGCCTGGTTGAACCAGAACTCGAAGGAAATCGCGCCCTGCCAGAGAAGCATGGAGAGTCCATTGGCCGCACGGGCGCCTTCGGCCTGGGCGTCGGCCATGAGGCGGGTGCGCGGCGGAGAATAGACCATGTCGTAGACCATCTGGTGGGGTTGGATCAGCGAGGGATGCAGCAACTGCGGATCGGTGCGCTTCATCCCGAGCGAAGTACCGTTGACGATGAGATCGACGTAGTCCATCTGCCGGGCGAGGGCGTCGTGATCCCAGGGAATGACCTCGAGCCGATCGACCGGGCCCTCAAGGCGGTCACTGCGGAAAAAACCGGCCAGTTCCTCCTTCAGGGATTGGGCCTTCTCGATGGTGCGGTTCACGAGTACCAGGCGCTCGCAGTGATCCATGGCGCACTGGACGGCAGCGGCTCGACCGGCTCCACCGCCGGCGCCCAGGATGAGGATGCGCAGGTCGCTGAGATCGACCGAGAATTCCTCGCGGATGGCGCGCTGGAAACCGGGGCCGTCGCTGTTGTGCCCGAGGAGTGTTCCGTCCTCCTCTACCAGCACCGTGTTGACCGCGCCGATGCGACGGGCGACGTCGGTCACGTCCGCCATGGCGGCAAGGGTTTCGGTCTTGTGGGGAATGGTGACGTTGGTGCCGAGGAATCCGGCTTCCGGCAGAAGGCGGTAGGCATCGGCCAACTCCTCGGGACGAATGTGGAGCCGAACATACTGAGCATCGATTCCCGCCTCGGCCAGCCCCGGGTTGTGCATCTGCGGCGAGAGCGAATGGGCCACCGGATCGCCGAAGACGGACAGCCGGGCCGGAGGCTCGAGACCGGCGGTGGCGGCGGACCAGTCTTTCAGGTCGGCGAAATCGTAGACGGGTTTGGGTTCGGAGGGCATGGCATGCTGGGGCGGCGCCGCAGATCTTCGCTGATTTGCACGACTCTTTCAATGGTCTTGCTTGGCGCGGATCAAGGCTCTCTCGTCCGCGGCACCATCAGGGCGGTCCCGGTTTCAGGACGCCACCCTTTGCGCGAATTCATCGACTCGCTTCACCACCCGATCCTTGCCCATCATGACCATCATGGGCACGAGGTCCGGCCCCGAAGTGCTGCCCATGGTGGCGACCCGGCAGGGCAGCATGAAGGCGCCCATCTTCTGCCCCAGGGTATCGGCCGCATCGTGGATGGCGGACTTGATCTGGTCTTCGCACCAGTCGTCCACCCGCCGCAGTCCTTCGGCCAGTGCCTGCAGGACCTCGCCGATCCCCTCGCGGCCGGCCACCTTGGCCACGGCATCGGGATCGTAGTCGATTTCTTCCACGAAAGCTGGCTTGACCAGGCCGGGCATTTCGCTGAGTCGCTGGGCGCGCTCACGCACCAGTCCGAGCGCCGCTCCCAGGCGCGGGTCGCCGGGATCGAGGCCCGCCTTCTCGAAGAACGGGGCCGCCGCCTTGGCGAGCACGTCCGGAGCGAGCCGCTTGAGATGCTCGGCGTTGACCCAGAGGCACTTCTCGTAGTCGAACTTCGAGTTGGCCCGGTTGATGCCGTCGATGTCGAAACGCTCGACCAGTTCGGCGCCGGTGAAGATCTCCTGGTCGTCCTTCGAGGACCACCCCAGCAGCGCCATGTAATTGTTCACCGCCTCGGGCAGGAAACCGTCCTCGACATATTCGTGGATGAGCGCTCCCTGGTCCCGCTTGCTCATCTTGGAGCCATCCTGGTTCAGGTTTAGCGGGATGTGCGCATAGATCGGGGCCTCGGCTCCCAGTGCTTCGAACAGGGCCAGGTGCTTGGGGGTGTTGGAGAGGTGGTCCTCGCCGCGGATCACGTGAGAGATCCGCATCTCGATGTCATCCACCACATTCACGAAATGGAAGATGTAGGAACCGTCGGGGCGCCGGATAACGAGGTCGGGATTGGCTGCGACCTCGCGTTTCTGCTCGGCATCCCAGCGCTTCGAGCCCTGTTGATGCAGGTTCACGGTGACATCCCCGCAGACGCGGTCGTGCACGGTGATTTCGCGATCGGGAACCCGGAAGCGGATGGCGCCGTCGTCTTCGTAGACATGGTCGGCCTCCCGGAGTTTCTCCAGGTAGCGATCGTAGATTTCCCGCCGCTGGCTCTGGTAGTAGGGACCGCAGTCTCCGCCTGCACCCGGACCTTCATCCCACTGGAGGCCCAGCCAGGCGAGGCCGTCGAGGATTTTCGCCAGTCCCTCCTCGTTGTGCCGGGCCGCGTCGGTGTCCTCCACCCGCAGCACGAAGACGCCGCCGTGGTGACGGGCGTAGAGCCAGTTGTAGAGCGCGGTGCGAGCCCCGCCGATGTGGAGAAATCCCGTGGGAGAAGGAGCAAAACGTGTGCGGACTGACATGAGGAGAAGGGAAGAAAAAAAATCGTGGGAACAACCATCGCCGGAGGCTTCCAGCGACCGTGGCGAGCCACTCGACCGACCAAAGCCCCGGCCCGTGACAACGTCAACCGGAAGCCAAAGGAGGTAGGCTACTGAACCGAAGAAAAAACGGAGCTGAGAGAATCCGGCGAGACTGCCGGATCCTTTTCCACGGTTCCTTCGAAGCGGGCGCGTCGTTCGCCGAAGCAGAACGATGCGCGCAGGGATCAGTCCCGCCGCCAGAAACGCCACCAGTGACGACGCACCGGGCGCGTGCTTTCCTGCTGCCGAAGCTGGTGAATCAGGAAAAGCGACGAATTCTCGGTGAGAGTCATCGACTTGGTGTCGTGGTGGGCGGAGTTTCGCTGGTCGGTTTGGCTACCGCCAACGAGCGGCGAGGTGGTCTCGCGAACCATGCTGTGGCGCACGGAGAACATGTTGATGATTGTTAGGTTGAGGGGGTATCGAGAAATACTAGAAAGGAAACCGGTGGGCGCAACCGAATTTGCTAACCGTCATCGCGGGAGTCGAAAGAAACGCTCGGCGTTCGCCGTGGTGATCTCGGACAGCGTTTCCGCAGAGATTCCGCGAAGCTGGGCGATGTGATCGGCGGTCTGCCGGGTGTAGGCTGGTTCGCATCGCTTTCCACGATAGGGGACGGGCGCCAGGTAGGGGCTGTCGGTTTCCACCATCAGACGATCGTCGGGAACGAACCTTGCCGAATCCTGGACGTCGCGAGCGTTCTTGAAAGTCACGATCCCGGTGAAGGAAAGGTAGTGTCCCTGGTCGAGAAGCGGTCGGGCCACCTCGGGGGTGCCGTTGAAACAGTGGAAGACGGCCTCGACCTTGCCGGTGTAGTCGGCCATCACCGCGGCCACGGCTTCGAAGCTCTCGCGCTGGTGGATGACGACGGGAAGGTCGAGTTCCACCGCGAGATCCAGTTGCGCCCGGAAAAACCGGTCCTGCCGGGCCCGCCACTCCGTTTCCGGGCTGCCGTCCTGCGGCGGATGGTAGAAATCGAGCCCGATCTCCCCGATCGCCTGGACCTTGGGCTGACCGGTCAACCCTCTCAGGTCATCGATCCAACCCTCCTGGGTCACTTCGTGGACGGAGGTCGGGTGGACGCCCACGGTCGCGTAGACGCCCTCGTGGGCCGCGGCGATCTCGATATTGCGGCGGCTGTCAGCCAGTTCCGATCCGATGGTCACGATCCGGGAGACACCGACCTCGGCGGCTCGGGCGATGATGGCGTCCAGTTCTCCCTCCGCCTCGAAGGCGTGGGAGGCGAGGTGAGCGTGGGTATCGACGAGTTGCATGGAAATGGGAATGGCGCGGGCGGGCGAACAGTCACCGGGCGCCCGGCAGATCGATCGGTCACCCGGTTTCGAACGAACCGGAAGATCCGGGAATTCGACCTGGCTCACCACTCGATCACCGCGCTGGCCCAGGTCAAGCCGGCGCCGAAGGCGACGAGGAGTAGGTGGTCGCCGGAATGGAGGCGTCCGCTTCGATTGGCTTCGTCCAGCGCGATGGCGACGGCGGCGGCGGAGGTGTTGCCGTATTTGTCGAGATTCACGAAGACCCGATCCTTGCCGACCCCGAGCCGTTCCGCGATGGCATCGATGATCCGAAGGTTGGCCTGGTGAGGAATGACGAGGTTGATGTCGTCGGTGGTGAGACCGGCCTTCTCGATGGCCACTTCGGCGGCCCGGCGCATGGCGTTGACCGCGTGCTTGAAGACTTCGCGTCCCTGCATGGCGAGGGTGGCGAGCTTCTGGTCGACATTGTCGATCGTGATCGGGCAGGCGGCGCCTCCTCCGGGGATGTTGAGCAGTTCGGCCTGGGCTCCGTCGGTCCCGAGATGCGACGAGAGCACCTTGCCATGTCCGTTTTCCGAGGGCAGAAGAACCGCGGCTCCGGCGCCGTCACCGAAGAGGACGCAAGTGTTGCGGTCGGTCCAGTTGACGAAGGCGCTCAGCTTTTCCGCGCCGATGATGAGGGCGTTCTGGAAGGCGCCGGTGGCGATGCTGTGGCGGGCCAGTTCGAGTGCGTAGAGAAATCCCGAGCAGGCGGCGGAGACGTCGAAGGCGACCGAGCGGGTCGCGCCCAGGTGCTGCTGCACGTAGCAGGCGGTGGCCGGGGTGATGGTGTCGGGAGTGATGGTTCCGACGATGATCAGCTGTACATCCTCGGGCGCCAGACCGGCCTGCTCCAGGGCCTTCTCGGCGGCCTTCGCGGCCATGTGGCTGGTCAATTCGCCCTCGGCGGCGACGCGTCGCTCGCGGATCCCGGTGCGGGTGGCGATCCATTCGTCCGAGGTTTCGACCATGCGTTCGAGGTCGTGATTGGTCAGAACTTTCTCCGGGAGATAACTGCCGGTGCCCGCGACACGAACGGCTCTGAGGGTAGGGGGACCAGCTGCAGGGGAATCGGACATGACGGGGATCGATCGATGGATTCGTTCGTCGCTGAAAATCTCAGGCACTGACCACATCGGCGCCGGCCTTCTGGATCTCCTCCTGGATGTGGGGATTGACGTGATGGCGCACCGATTCGGCGGCCACGCGGATGGCGTTCTTGATGGCCCGGGCGGAACTCGAGCCGTGCGCGATGATGGTGATGCCGTTGACGCCGAGCAGCGGACTTCCGCCGTAGGTCTCGTAGTTGCCGCGCTCCAGGGTGGCCTTGAAGGCGCCCTTGGCCATGAGGGCGCCGAGTTGGCGGAAAGGGGAGCTGTTGATCTCGTGCTTCAACCACTTGAACATCACCTTGGCGGTGGCTTCGCAGCTCTTGAGCACGATATTGCCGGTGAAACCGTCGCAGACGACCACATCGAGCTTGGTCTCGAAGAGGTCGTGCCCCTCCACGTTGCCGCGAAAATTCAGCTGGGAAGCCTTGAGCAGATCGTAGACTTCGCGGGTGAAATCGGTGCCCTTGCCCTCCTCCTCGCCGACGGACATGAGGCCGAGGTCGTGGTGGTTCTCGGTGTCGGCCGAACG
>JAUIGT010000416.1 GCA_030432615.1 Verrucomicrobiia bacterium | reverse complement strand
CGTCCCTCTCGCCCCGCAGCTTCGCCGGGGAAGGAGCGGTTCCGGATTCGGAACCCGGACAGCAGCTGACGATTGCCGATTTTCGGGTCCATGCCCTTTCCGACGAGCCGGAGCTGCCGAATCGACAGCAGGAGGCTCCCGCGATTCTCGCCCTGGAGAAGATGGACCTGAAATTCGGGTGGGGCGAACTGTTGCGCGGCCATCGCATCGATTCCCTGGAGATCGAGCGCCCCCTGCTCGACTTCACCGACGAACGCCTTCCGGCCTGGGTGGTCGATTTTACCAAGGAGATGTCCGGTGGAAAACGGTCCGAAGACTCCGAGACGGTTGAGAAAACCGTCGCTCCGCCGGAAACGGATACGCTGTTCACCGCCGGGACCTTGGAGATCGAGGACGGCGTGTTGCGGCTCGATACCGAGGCCTTCGGAGGGCGCCTGCCGAAGCTGCAGGGAAGGTTCGGCGTCGCCAACCTGGGTGAACCCGAAGCGGAACAGGCGGCCACCTACCGGTTGCAGTTGGGAGAGCTGCGCGTGCGGAGTCGGCAGGGCGAGGCCATGCCCGGCAGCGCCGACAAGGAGGAACGGGCCGAGGGCGCGGCCAGGACCGAGGTACTGGGCGGCTTGTTCCCCGACGATCCCGATCCGGCGGATGGCGGGGAAGCGGAGGCCTCCGCGCTCGCCGGTCGGGCCGGGGCCATCCGCGAGCGCGACGTCGCCTTTGTCCGCGAATTGAAGATCGATTTCACCGCCGAGGGACTGCAACGGGATCGCCGGGTCGAGCGCATCGAGGTCAAGGGGGGAGAGTTCCAGGTGGGGGAAGGTCTCCAGCAGATGGTCGGCAGTGACTCGGAGAAAGGGGACGCGGCGAAGAAGGAATCCACCAGCCAGGAGGCGGCGGACGGGGACGCCCAGGCCGCGGCGCAATTGGACCGCACCGGGGAATGGACCGTGGGCGAGTTCGTCGTCACCGAGAGCCAGGTGCGCTTCGAGTCGCTGATTCCGCAGATCGAGGGGCTCGAGTTCGCCATCGAGACAAAACTCCAGGAGATTCCCCTCAGCCAGGGGGGGCTGCTGGCCCAGGATCGAACGCAGAAGGTCGAACTGGCCGGGATCGAGATCCGCGATCCCTACGACTCCTTCATCACCGTGGCCTTTCTGCCCACCATCTTCGTGGAGTTTTCCTTCGCCGGGCTGGTGAATCAGCGCATCGACAAGGTCGATCTCATCAGCCCGTCGATCTACGTCGGCCAGGGATTGTTCTGGTGGATCGATTACCAGCGGAACTACCGCAAGCAGAACGAGGGCGCCGGGTTCGGGGTCGAGGGGGCGACCACGGCGGTCGCCGATACCGGGGACGAAGAGCCGGGAGTGGACTGGGAGATCAGCCGGATCAACGCCCACTTCGGAAAGATCGTGATCGCCCCGACCGGCCGGCCCCTTGGGGTGGTGCCGTTTCCCTTCAAGGCCAGCACCAACATGGAGGACGGCGAGATCGAGCTGAAGCTCGAGATTCCGCGCGAGCAGCAGTACGTGTATCGCTTTCCCGACCTTCGGCTCGACCTCTTCGGGTTGAAGGGCGATGTCCAGTTCAACGTGCCCATCAGGCAGGAGGACAACAACCTCGTCCAGACCTTCGAACTGGAGCGCGCCATCTGGAAGCAGTACCAGGTGGAAAATCTCTACCTCACCGTCACTTACGACACCAACGGCATCTACGGTCGATTCGGCGGCGACGCCTACGATGGCTACGCCGAGGGGCAGTTCAACGTCTACCTCGACGACGTCGGCCGTTGGGATGCGTGGCTGGCGGGATCGACCTTCGCCATGGGGCCGATCACCGAGGTGGTGGCGCCGGACAATTTCCTGATGGAAGGCGAGGTGAACGCCAAGCTCGTTTCCGAGGGCAAGGGCCTGCTCTTCGGCGAGACCTGGGGAGAAATCGAGACCCTGACCCCGGGGCGGATCGATTTCACCAAGCTCAACGAGGTGATCCAGGATCTGCCCGACGAGTGGTCACAGCTGAAACAGAGCGTCACGAAGTTGAGCCTGGAGACGCTGAAGCAGTTCGAGTACGAGACCGGGCGAGGCGATCTCTACTTTCTCAACCAGGACGGCTGGCTGCGTCTGGACCTGGAGGGCGAGACCGGATCGCGGCGTCTGGAGCTCTACGCCCATGATTGGCGCGGCAAGAACGGCGAGGAGCCGGAGCGCGGCGAGGCGGAGGTGGAGATGACTGTCTCACCCGAGCCCGCCACGGCTGACGGTGAGGAAGAAACCGGGCAAAGCAATCCCGTCGGACCGAGGCGGGAGCGACGCCGGGCGGGGCCTCGGGGGCGGTGAGCACCCGCGCCGCGATCAGGCGCACAATTGCACTTGCGCCCCCCGCTTTTGGAACGAAGCTAGGTGATCTTCGCGACCTTTTTTGTACCGGTCGCACCCGCACCCTGTAAAGTTTGTTCCGTTTCCGTATTCGGCACCTGGTCGCCAGTAAGAGGGTTATCCCTGCCTAGAGTTGGGCGCTTCATCCTGGGAATCCGTGCATACCCGAAAAAAGTCCGGCGCAGACTGATCAGCTCAGCAACCCAACCATCAACCATCCTGTTAATCCGTGAAACTGTATGTAGGCAATATCCCTTACGAAACCACCGAAGCCGAGCTTCGTGGTATGTTTGAACCCTGGGAGCCTTTGACTGACTTCTTCTATCCCGTCGATCGGGACACTGGCCGTCAACGCGGCTTCGCTTTCGTGACCTTTTCCAGCCGCGAGGCCGGTGAGGCTGCCATGGAAGCTCTCAATGGCGCCGACTGTGGCGGCCGTCCGCTTCGAGTGAACGAAGCCGAAGAACGCCGCGGTGGCGGTGGTGGCGGCGGCGGCGGCGGTGGTGGTCGTGGTTTCCGCGGAGGCGGCGGCGGTGGCGGAGGCTACCGCGGCGGTGGTGGCGGCGGCGGCGGTGGTGGTGGTTATCGCGACCGTGGTGATCGCCGCGGTGGTGGTGGTGGCGGCGGCGGTGGCGGTGGCTACCGGGACCGTGGAGATCGTCGTGGTGGAGGCGGCTACCGCGGAGGCGGTGGCGGCGGCGGTGACGACTGGTAAGTCGTCGGCGTTTTGAGTCTCACACTCGAACCACATTTCTAGAATCGCGGGGCGGCTTCGATACCAGTCGGAGCCGCTTCCTCATATCCGGAACTGGATTCGGTTCCTCAAACGTAAGACACCCACCCAAGCGGGCGTCGAACCTCGAAACCCAGCCCCAACGAAGGAAGCCAAGTCATGCCCACCATCGAAAAAGACAAAGTCGCCAAGATTCACTACAAGCTCACCAACGACCAGGGCGACGTCGTTGACACCAGCGAAGGCCGCGAGCCTCTCGAGTATCTCCACGGCCACGGCAACATCGTCGCCGGCCTGGAAAACGCCCTCAGCGGAAAGAACGAGGGGGAATCGGTGAAGGTTTCCGTGTCTCCCGAGGAAGGCTACGGCCAGCCGGACGACGCGCTCGTCATCGACGTGCCGCGCGAACACCTGCCGGTCGAGGACATCCAGGCCGGGATGCGCTTTTCCGCGGAGACCTCCGCCGGCATGCGCCTGTTCACGGTGCAGGAAGTCGCCGAAGAAAGCGTCAAGCTGGACGGCAATCACCCGCTCGCCGGCCAGAACCTGCACTTCGAGGTCGACGTCGTCGGCGTGCGCGATGCCGAGCCGGAAGAGATTTCCCACGGTCATGTCCACGGCCCCGGCGGGCATTCCCACGAAGAGGAAGAAGGTGAAGGCGGCAGTTGCGGCGAAGGCTGCGGCTGCCACTGAGCCGGATCCGCTCGAATTTTTTCGCGACCCAACAGGGTCAGGCGCTCGACCTGACCCTGTTGGGTTTTTCCGTTTTCAGGGATCGCGGCGCAAGGTCGCCGTTGCGCGGCCGGTCGATTCGATGGTAGAAGCATCGCCATGAAATTCCCCGCTCTTGCTCTCGCCGGGCTGCTCGCCTGGTCGCTCTGTGTTTCCCCCGCGTCTGCCGCGGAGAAGCCCAACGTGCTCTTCATCGCCATCGACGACCAGAACGATTGGATCGGCTACCTGGGTGGGCACCCCAATGCGATCACCCCGAACATCGACGCCCTGGCCGCGCGCGGCACCGCCTTCACCAACGCCCACTGCCAGTCCCCGCTCTGCAATCCGTCGCGGACCTCGCTGATGACCGGGAAGCGGCCCGGCAGCACCGGGATCTACGGGCTCAAGCCGTGGTTTCGCGAGGTGGATGAACTGAAGGATCTCGTCACCCTGCCGCAGCATTTCATGGCCAACGGCTACCGGACCTACTATACCGGCAAGATCTATCACGGCGGCTACGGACGGGGGAAAAAGGACATCGGGGTCGAGTGGGATGAGTTGGGACCCGGCGCCAGCGGGAAACCCTTTCCCAAGGAGAAGCTGGTGAAGACCCCGCAGCCGCACCGCTTGGTGGATTGGGGCGTGTTTCCCCACAAGGACGAGGACAAGGGCGACTGGCAGGTCGCCAGTTGGGCGGTGGAAAAACTGGACGCCATGCCGAAGGACGAGCCCTTCTTTCTGGCGGCGGGTTTCTTCCTGCCCCACGTGCCCTGCTACGCGACCCAGAAGTGGTTCGATCTGCATCCCGAGAACGAGACGAAGCTGCCCATCATCCAGCGGGGCGACCGCGACGATACGCCGCGATTCTCGTGGTACCTGCACTGGAAGCTGCCGGAGCCGCGCCTGAAATTTCTCGAGGACGAGAACCAGTGGATGAACCTGACACGTTCCTACCTGGCCTGCACCAGTTTCGTCGATAGCCAGGTGAAACGGCTCACCGATGCCCTGGCGCGGAACGGTTTCGAGGAGAACACCGTGGTCGTGCTCTGGTCGGACCACGGCTGGCACATCGGGGAGAAGGCGATCACCGGGAAGAACACGCTCTGGGACGACGGAACCCGGGTGCCGCTGATCTTCGCCGGGCCGGGGGTGAAACCGGAACAGCTCTGCGGGAAACCGGCGGAGCTGCTCGACATCTACCCGACCTTGGTAGATTTGTGCGGATTGCCTCCGGTGGATGGACTGGAAGGGCACAGCCTGATGCCCCAGCTGCGGGATGCGAACGCCCCGCGCGAGTTCCCGGCGATCACCACCCACAACCACGACAATCACGGGATTCGTTCCGAGAAGTGGCGCTACATCGTCTACGCCGACGGGAGCGAGGAACTCTACGACATGGAGGCCGATCCCAACGAGTGGAAGAACCTGGCCGGCGATCCGAAGTATGCGGATGTCATTGCCGAGCACCGGAAGTTCATCCCGGAGGCCAACAAGAAGCCGGCACCGAACAGTGCGGCGCGGATCCTGATCTACGAGAACGGCAAGGCCAACTGGGAAGGCGAGGACATCGGGGAAAACGACCCGATCCCGGAGATTTGAGTGAGCTGCGTTCGCTGGAGAGCGGATCGATCACCCCGGGCCCGGGCTGGTTCTTGCCGCCCCTCCGGGGCTCCAGGGCTCTTCCGGGGGGAGGTCCCGGGGTTCCGCTTCGCTTCACCCCGCGCTACCGTCTTGCCGCGCCTCCGGCGCTGATTTTCCTTCACCAGCCGTCCAGCCGTCCAGCCGTCCAGCCGTCCAGCCGTCCAGCCGTCCAGCCGTCCAGCCGTCCAGCCGTCCAGCCGTCCAGCCGT
>JAUIGT010000415.1 GCA_030432615.1 Verrucomicrobiia bacterium | reverse complement strand
CCAGCCGACCACGAGCAACCGGGAACGGGTCACCAATTGGCTGTCACTGATGCGGACGTTGCCTCGTTCGGGATGGTAGATGAGCGAGAGAGTCGTCTGACTGAGGGCGGCCAGGATGGAATCGAGACTGGAGATCGCCGCCGCGAAAACCCCGGCCAGGATCAGACCGCTGAGCCCGACCGGCAGGACGGTGACGATCCAGATCGGGAAGATGTAGTCTCGTTGCACCGGCACCGGAACGTTGGAGACGGCGCCGGTCTCGGGGTTGGTGGCATAGGTGGCCGATTGGCGAATGACGTCGGCCTGGGAGGGCGCCACTTCGAAGAGCGTGGCAATCTCGGTGTCGGTGAACGGGTTCTCGTGGTAGTGCACGAAGAGGGCCGCGCCGACCATCAGCATCAGCAGCGTGAGCAGTTGGCCGACCGAACTCCAGATGATCGCCTTGCCCGCCGCCTTGGCGTCCCGGCAGCAGAACATGCGCTGGGCCATCAACTGGTCGGTGCCGAAGATGCCCAGATTCTGGAAGGGGACGGCGAAGAGCGCGACCCAGAGGGTGAACTGGAGATCCTTCTGCAGCCGGGTATCGAGCACCTCGAACCGGTCGAACTCCTTCGCCGTCGAGATCAGGTCGGGGAAACCGCCATCGAGATGGCTCACGATCCAGCCGAGGGCCAGCAGTCCGCCGAAGGTGAAGAGGAGAAACTGGAGAACGTCCGTCCAGATGACCGTCCGCATTCCCCCCATGAGCGTCCAGACGATGGCGAAGAGGCCGATCCCGACGATGCAGAATTCGAAGGACAGGCCGGTGACCACCTGGAGGGGAATCGCCGCGACGAGGACGCGGACGCTCTGCGCGAGGATGGAGCCGACCGTGAAAAGGACGGTGGCCAGGGTTTTGGCCAGGTTTCCCAGGCGCCTCCCCATGTAGTCGTAGGGGCTGTAGATCTCCTGTTCGTAGTAGACGCGGACGAAGAATCTCGCGATCAGGATCCGTGCGACGATCGAACCAATGGCCCACTGGAGGTAGGTGAAATTTCCGTTGGCTGCGAAAAGCACGCCCGGAACGCCGATGAAGGTGACCCCGCTGATCTCGGTGGCGATGATGGAACCCGAAACAGCCGGCCAGGGCAGGGAGCGTCCCCCGAGGAAGAAATCGCGAATGCTGGCCTGCTTGCCGCGCATCAGGTGACCGACCCAGGTCGTCAGCAGCAGGTAACCCACCAGGACCGCCCAATCCTGCCAGTGAAAAAAATCGTGGATCGCCTCGTTCGCCATTCGGCCCTTGATACACGCGCCGCGGGCGGGACGCCAGCCGGTTTTCGGAAAAGGAACGGGCGTTGCGTGGTTTCGCGGACCCGCTAGGCTTAGAGAACTCCTTTCCCCGCCTCATGAATCGACCCCGCCTCTCGCCCGAAGAATGTGAAGCCCTGTCCGGCCTCCTCCGCCGGCGTCTCGAAATCATCGCCGACACCGGTTGGCGGGACCGCGATTCAGACGGTCATCTCGAGGCGCTGAAGACCGTCTCGGAAGAGATTGCGGCCAGGCACGTGGACCTGCGCGATCGCATGCATCCTCGGCTCGAGCATTTCATGAGCAACTGCAGTTACCAGAAAGCACTGGAATACCTCGAAAGTGAATTGATCCCTTGAAAATATTTTAGATTTCCGAAATAAATAGAGTTTCTTGTTCAAACGTTCATCCGAACCCGCGCCATGGCTTCCGACTACACCGAAGATCACATCCGTTCCCTGGAACCCCGCGAGCACATCCGACTGCGGCCCGGCATGTACATCGGGAAGCTGGGAGACGGTTCTTCGTCGGATGATGGCATCTACATCCTGCTCAAGGAGGTGATCGACAACGCCATCGACGAGTTCGTGATGGGACACGGCAAGGTCATCGAGATCGAACTCGACGAGAAGCGCGTACGGGTCCGGGACTACGGGCGCGGCATTCCGCTCGGCAAACTGATGGACTGTGCCTCGATCATCAACACGGGGGCCAAGTACGACAGCGAGGCGTTCAAGAAGTCGGTCGGCCTCAACGGCGTCGGCATCAAGGCCGCCAACTTCCTCTCGTCCTTCTTCGAGATCCAGGCGTTCCGCGAAAAGAAGACCAAGGCCATCGAGTTCGCCCATGGCCTGGTGGCGGAGGAGATGAAAAAGCCTCATTCGAGCGACGAGGCGACCGGGACCGTGGTGACCTTCGAACCCGACGTCGAAATCTTCGGTGAATACGAGTGGAACACGGAGTTCATCGAGCAGATGCTCCGCAACTACGCCTACCTGAACACGGGGCTGACGCTGGATTTCAACGGGAAGAAATTCAAATCCAAGGACGGTCTCCTCGATCTCTTGAAGGAGAATCTCGAGGGAGGTGAGCAACCCATCTACCCGATCATTCACCTCGTCGATCATGACATCGAGGTGGCGTTCTCCCACACCGAGCAGAGTGGCGAGGAGTACTACAGCTTCGTCAACGGGCAGAACACCACCATGGGTGGAACTCACCTGGCGGCCTTCCGCGAGGCGATCGTCAACACGATCCGGACCCACTTCAAGAAGCAGTTCGAGGCTGCCGACATCCGCTCCGGCATCGTGGCCGCGATCAGCATCAAGGTGGAGGAGCCCGTCTTCGAGTCGCAGACCAAGACCAAGCTGGGATCCACCCAGATCGCTCCCAAGGGCGAGACCGTGCGCACCTTCGTCGGCAATTTCCTGGGACGGCACCTCGACAACTGGCTTCACCGCAACCGGGAGGCGGCGGGCACCATGCAGGAGAAGATCGTTCGCTCCGAAAAGGAGCGGAAGGAGATCAAGGGAATCAAGAAGCTGGCTCGCGAGCGCGCCAAGCAGACCAAGGTTCACAACAAGAAGCTCCGCGACTGCCGCGTCCACTACAACACCAAGCACAAGCTGGCGGACGAGACGATGGTCTTCCTCACCGAGGGCGATTCGGCCAGCGGAACCATCACCCGCGCCCGCGATGTCGACATCCAGGCCGTGTTCTCCCTGCGGGGGAAACCGCTGAACACCTTCGGGATGTCGCGGAAAGTGGTCTACCAGAACGAGGAGTTCAACCTGCTCCAGGCGGCCCTCGATATCGAGGACGGCCTCGACAACTTGCGATACAACAAGGTCGTCATCGCCACCGACGCCGACGTCGATGGCATGCACATCCGGTTGCTGTTGATCACTTTCTTCCTCCAGTTCTTTCCCGATCTCATCCGCGAAGGGCACGTCTATATCCTGCAGACGCCGCTGTTCCGGGTTCGGAACAAGAAGGAAACCCGGTATTGCTACAACGACGAGGAGCGTCACGCAGCCATCGACGCGCTCGGTCCCAATCCCGAGATGACCCGATTCAAGGGGCTGGGGGAGATCGATCTCGACGAGTTCAAGAACTTCATCGGTCCCGACATCCGGCTCGATCCCGTGGAGATGCCTCCCAAGCCGAAGCACATCGAGGAGATGCTGACCTTCTACATGGGCAAGAACACGCCCGACCGCCAGGAGTTCATCATCAAGAACCTCCGCGTCGAGACCGACCTCATCGAGGAAGAGGAACAGGAACGCGCCGAATTGGAAGCTCCGGCAAGCGCCGCTTGATACCTCTGATCAGCCATGTCCGACACCGCACCTCCCGGAACGACCCCGCTCAGGGGAATGTATGCCGACTGGTTTCTCGACTATGCCAGCTACGTCATCCTCGAGCGCGCCGTGCCGCACATCAACGACGGCCTCAAGCCCGTGCAGCGCCGCATCCTCCATTCGCTGAAGGAAAAGGACGACGGGCGATTCAACAAGGTGGCCAACATCATCGGCCACACCATGCAGTATCACCCGCATGGAGACGCCGCCATCGGGGATGCGATGGTCAACATGGGCCAGAAGGGCTTCGTGATGGATACCCAGGGGAACTGGGGCAACATCCTCACGGGTGACAATGCCGCGGCGCCCCGCTACATCGAGGTGCGGCTCTCGAAGCTGGCGAACGAGGTCGTCTTCAATCCCAAGACCACCCAGTGGGCGGCGAGTTACGACGGGCGCAACAAGGAGCCGGTGACCCTGCCGGTGAAGTTTCCGCTCCTCCTGGTGCACGGCGCCGAGGGCATCGCGGTGGGGCTTGCCTGCAAGATGCTGCCGCACAATTTCAACGAGATCGTCGACGGCTGCATCGCCGCCCTGCGAAAGCAGCCGGTGGAAATCTTTCCCGATTTTCCCCAGGGCGGAATCGCCGATGTCTCCGAGTACAACGACGGACTCCGCGGTGGACGGGTGCGGGTCCGCGCCAGGATCGAACGGGAAAAGGCGCGGCACCTCATCATCCGCGAGATTCCCTACGGCACCACGGCGGGCAGCCTGTGCGATTCCATTCTCAAGGCCAACGAGAAGGGCAAGGTGAAGGTCTCGCGAATCGAGGATTGCACGGCGGAGCACGTGGAAATCCACGTCTACCTGCCCGCGGGCACGGACACCGACCAGGCCATCCAGGCGCTCTACGCGTTCAGCGACTGCGAAGTGTCGATCTCGCCGAACGCCTGCGTCATCGAGGACCAGTCCCCGAGGTTTCTCGGCGTCTCCGAGATCCTGAAGCACGGCGCCAGGCAGACGCGGGAACTCCTGAAGCTGGAACTGGAGATCAAGCTCCACGAGCTGGAGGAAAAATGGCATTTCTCCAGTCTCGAGAAGATCTTCATCGAGAAGCGGATCTATCGCCGGATCGAGGAATGCGAAACCTGGGAAGCGGTGATCGAGGAGATCTGGATCGGCCTGAAACCCTACCTCGGGATGCTGCGCCGGGAAGTCACCGACGACGACATCGTTCGGCTGACGGAAATCAAGATCAAGCGCATCTCCAAGTACGATTCGTTCAAGGCCGACGAGTATCTACGCGGTCTCGAGGACCAGATCGCGGAGACCAGGAAGAACCTCAAGAACCTGACCAAGTTCACCATCAAGTGGTTCGAGGGACTGAAGAAGAAGTTCGGTGATCAGTATCCCCGGAGAACCGAACTGAACACCTTCGAGCGGGTCGATGCCAAGGAGGTGGTCATCGCCAACGACACGCTCTACGTGAACCGGAAGGAAGGCTTCGCCGGCTACGGCATGAAGCGGGACGAGGCGGTCTGCAAGTGCTCGCGGATGGATGACATCATCGCCTTTTCCAAGGACGGGCACTTCCGCGTGGTGAAGGTCGACGACAAGGTCTTCATCGGAAAGGACAATCTGCTGGTCAACCTGTTCCGCAAGGAGGAGCCGAAGGTCTACAACATGATCTACGTCGATGGTCGTGGCGGCAATGTCATGGTGAAACGCTTCCAGGTTTCCGGGGTCACCCGGGAAAAGCTCTACGATCTCACCAAGGGAACACCCGGTACCCGGGTCCTCTGGCTGAGTGAACACGACAACGAGGAAGCCGCCAACGAGATCGTCCGCATCCACCTCAAGCCGGCGCTCAGGCTGCGAAATGTGCAGATCGATCTCAAGTTCGCCGACTACGCGGTAAAGGGCCGCGGCGCCAAGGGAAACATCGTCACCAAGCACCTCGTCGATCGGGTTTCGCGCATTCCCAAGGCCGAGCAGGAAGAGATCGCGGCGAAGGGTTGATGAAAACCGCGGTCAAGAGGGTTGTCTCATACCGGATCCAAATAAGATCTGGACGATTTGCGAGGCCTTCGGTTCTCGGGGCGAGGCGCGCTGAGG